>JAJRRE010000220.1 GCA_024279745.1 Alphaproteobacteria bacterium | reverse complement strand
ATGATCGGGCTGCTGTTCCGGCACTCCGCCAGCTGGCTGTCCTGTCAAATCCAACGCATTCGGCGCATCGGTTGCAGAACCCTGGTCAAGCAGGGACGGACTGGAACCTTGCAAAACGCCTACAACCTCACCAACATGTTGTGGCTGCCCGCCTGGCTCGACATTAATCCCACCAGCCTCACTATCCACTACGTCGGTAACCGGGCCTGGAATCGCGCCAGAAACTGTGCCAGCAACTGCGCCTGTAGCAGCCCCTTGATCCACGCTGACTTCTGCCGGTTCTTCGGCAATAATCTTGCGGATAGACGACAAAATATCTTCCATGCTCGGCTCGGCGGTATGTTCCGCGTTACTCATGTCTTACCCTTCATAAAAAGCGAACAGTCGATTGTGCCGGCTACACTAGTATAGCCCAATCAATTGTTGCATATAACAGTCCTGTCCAACGCTGCCGGCCCCTGTGCCAGCTGCCAGAACGTTGTTCCATATCAGCTGTAGCGCTGCAATATTATTTCATCCGTCCTACACTGAAAGCACCCGCACAGCAATATTGGCAGAAAAGTTTCTTTAGCAATTTCAGCGGCTAACAAGACGAAGACGACAACGCTAACGGGACCGATGCTCAATTTTAAAGTGCAAGTCCCCGTTCGCTAACAATCAAGCCCCGCCTGCCGCTTTTGGCGTCACCGTTCTAATGTTTGAACGCCCTTGCGTTTTGTGAATGCCTTGCAGCAATAGTTTATACGGGCGGACATGGCAGGGACAAGGCGAGCAGAGGACAATTTAATATTGCGCCTACTTATATTTCGAAAAATAAATATCTGCGGCGTTGCTATTTTGCCGAGTAGAAATGGGCAATCTGCGCATTGATTATCAAAACAGGGAAGGTCTTGGATTGCCAAAGAGGACCATCTTGGATTGCCTAACAATAGCTTTCGGTCGCCCGAACAAGTGGATCGTTTAACCAGCCAAACGCCTCTCAATCAATATTTTATCCCAACGCCCGCCGCACGTCATGATCTTCGCCAAAGCCCAACTAAAACAACCCCTAAGCTCAGCGCGCCCTTAATGCTCGGCAACGAACTTACGTCAGCATTATTTTGCAGCTGGATGATCAATTTGACGAAGGATGCTTACGACCAACGCTATCCCAAAGGTTCATGCGCTCACGGCTGCCATCTGGATGAGTAATCCTAAGGCCCCACCATTTGCGCCGGACAATGGCATAATGCAGTTCCGGCTCGTAGACTTTTTTCGCGACTGCCAGCTCCCCGGCGATCAGACGGCCCAAAGCCGACAGCAAGTTATAAGAAGCAAAGACGAGATTACGTTTATCGGTGGCCAGGATCACCTGCGAATTCAGCAATTCCTGCTGCGCATTCAACACATCAAGCAGCGTTCTTTGACCCACACGTTCTTCTTCACGGACGCCATTCAAAGCGATCTGGTTGGCTTCGACAGCGGCACGATCTGATCTGACGGCCGCGCGTGCTGCTGTCAGCTGCGACCAAGCACGTTCAACATTAGCGCGAACCTCGTTGCGGGTTTGCTGAACAACCTGAACCGTACTCACATGGGTATGTTTGGCTTGGCGAATACGCGCAAAAACGGCACCACTTTGATAGATGGGGAATGTCAGCCGGCCGGTAATGGTGCCGACACCATTTTCCTTTGACAAGGGAGATGAATCGTAACGCTTGGTATAACTGCCATCGATTTGCGCGCTTGGCAGTAATTCTCCGCGAATAGTGCTTACATTATGCCGTGCAGCCTGCTCCAGATACTGTGCCCGAATAATATTGGGATTTTCTTGTAACGCAACTGCAACTGCACTTCGACGCGAACGCGGTAGCAAACGTCTATGCGGCGTGGTTGCCCGCAATCTAACTGGCGCATGTCCGATGACCTGCCGATAACTGGCCCGGCTTGAGCGCAAGTTTGCCCGCGCCAGCTCATGTGCCGAAACAGCCAAAGCCCGCCGGGCTCGCGCTTGCGCCACATCCGTGCGGGTCACTTCACCAACAGCAAACCGATCCTTGGTCGCTTTCAACTCGCGCGACAAGACCCTGACATTGTTTTGGCGCAACCGCACGATGGCCTGATCCCGGATTACATCGACATAGGCTTGAACGGCGGACAGCAAAACCGTTTGCTCGGTCTGCCGCAACAATTGCCGCCCGGCACGCACATTTGCTTCAGCAGCTCGAACAGTATTTACAGTGCGAAAGCCTCTGAACAAAGATTGCGATGCATTAATGGAGTACCCTTTGGGCCGGGAAGAACCATCAGCGCCACTGGAGGGTTTTGACCTGCTGTCACGATAACCGATATCGGCCGAGGCCTGGATTGATGGCCTATAGCCAGAGTTCGCCCGAGATACTTCTTCATCGGTGGCACGCAACCGCGCCCGTTCGGCATCCAATTGTGGATTGGTACGATAGGCGGCACCCAAAGCCTGCGCCAGCGTTTCCGCATGCGCAATCGTTGGCAAAGAAAAGCCATGCACAATCGATACAACAACAGCAACAAAACCTGCAATCACCACAGGTTTACTGGAAAACCAATTTGTTATGCCGCTAAGTTCTTGCAATCGATAATCTATCTTAAAAATATCTCTCATGCGCCCAATCATTTCCGCAACCTTCAAAGCCGGGGTCTTTCAACTACGCGCACTTACCCGTCCAAATTCGTTCATCTCACTCAATATATGTATGATTCTCATTAGAAAATCGCGAATTGATACATATTTACTAACACGTAGCCTATGTGGTGTCAGCGATAACACCGTTAATTTGGCCGCAGCCACGGCAATTGAAACACATGCGTTGCAAAAGTCACACAACCCTATAGGGCGGCTTCAGTTTCATGCACCAAATAGGCTCCAAGAATTTATATTCCGCCTAACCAACTGTTGTAAGGCTGCTTTCACGATCAAGCACTCAGGCGTGGGTTGCATTTCAACACAGTTCGATACCACAATGATGGCGCTCCTAGTCTCGCTGGGCGCCGCGAATTACAGTGATCTTCCGATTAGTATTTACCAGTGACATTTCTACCGCTCTCCTGCCCTTACTGCCGGGCCTGCCGCTTGATCGACTGTGTGAGCCCTGCCCCGTGCTTTCGCCGCCAAGTGCCCCGCGAAACCCTGGTGGCGGCGCGTGAGTGGACCCTGGAGCGGGGCGGGCTAAACCAAGACTGGCCGTAGCCAGCGCCACGGACCGCTCACGCGGCGCCGAAACCACTGCACCATCGCGCGCGCGGTGCCCGGCGGCGGCTTTAATATCGCTGTTTTTCACCCTCATAACCGCACTAGCTTGTCCAGCTGCCGTTCGAACGGCCGCTTTTATTAGCGCAACCAATCCTTGGTCTGATGCCAAAACCGATGCACTGGCGCCAGCTACGACGTCGGGTGGCTCAGGCACGGACAATGTTTCAGAACCAAAAGCAGCGGCCGGAATTTCCTTGTCCGCTTCTTGCAACAGCTGAACGAGATCAGTGGACACCGGAGCAAATGCTTGATCGTCCATGATGTTTTTATTGCGCAAATTTTTGGCCCCGTCAGCGACTTGGCTATTCGTCGAGACAGCGGCTTGTTTATTGGTCGCGATTGCGGCTTGGCCAACCGGACCATATTCCTGAATTTTGGTCACCGAGAGCCGGCGCAATGACGGCTTAGTTTCCTGTCCAGGCAAACCGGCCAGAAGCCGCTTTTGCGACCGCCGTTTGATCTGCTTCGTCTTGCTCCGTTTTGCCAGCCGCCTTGGCGCCCGCTTCTTCACGCCAATCACCGACCCACCGGCATTTTCATTTTTGGTCGTAGCAGCAAGTGACGGGCGATTTCCCAGCTTATAAGGTTCATCGACAAGCACCTCGTCGTCATCATACTCGCGGCGATCACCTTCGCGCTCGTCATCAGTGATCGATGTACCAATTCTTTTATCGCGCACATCGTAATAATGCTCTTTGGCATCATAGATTTCCCGCGTCACCGCCAACCGTTCAGCACTCAACCGGCCAACAGCTGCAACCATGGTGTATGACGCAACGACCAGATCATGCCGGGTTCGGGTTTGCTCGACTTGCGCACGGACAAATTCCTGGCGTGCATTGAGCAGCTCAATAATTGTCCGCTGACCAACTTTTTCTTCTTCGCGCACCCCTTCCAGCGCAATTCCAGCCGATCTCACCTGCACCCTCCGCGACTGCAGGCGAGCGCGAGCGGCACGCAAATTAGACCAGGCACTCCTGACAAGATCCTCGACTTCAAGGCGGGCTTGTTCGATTTCCTGGAGCCTGGCAACATGCCGATGTTTGGCCTGGCGCACACGCGAATGAACCTGACCGCCGCGATAGAACGGCACGGTAATGCGTCCTGTAATCCGCGCGTCTTCCTGCAGCGAGATTGACGGACTGCCATCGAAACGCTTGCCGTAATGCGCTTCCAAATTCACTTCAGGCAACAATTCACCGCGCACCCGCGCAACATGATAACGCTCCGCCTGCTCCTTGAACTTCGCCGCCAATAGGATCGGGTGGTCGCTCTGCGCCGCTT
>JAJRRE010000219.1 GCA_024279745.1 Alphaproteobacteria bacterium | reverse complement strand
TTTTCTGGCCCGGCACCGTTTCAATTGCGACCTTGGTCACCAAGATCGGCAACAGCTCGTTTCACCTTTCGCAAACGATTTCGCAAAACGACAAAATCGCGGCAGCTGCGCAAACCGTAATGGTTCATGTTGATAACAAGACCGGCAAAGGCACGCCGCTCAGCAGCGAAATGAAGGAGTTACTGCGCCAATATCTTGAGCCGGCGACTTGAGCCTTCGCCAGAACAATATTCGAGTTATCGGCCTGGTTTTAAACTCCGCAACGGCACTCAATCGCAACTCTCCCCCCTCTCCCCGCAAGCCGGGAGAGGGCCGGGGTGAGGGGCAGCAGGTCACCGCCACCTCGGCCGCCGCCTCGCCTAACCCGGCCAGGCGGCCACTTCCAGCGGCACCGCGCCGAGGCTGTGTTGGCGCACCGCTTTGAGGCGCTCGGCGATCAGGAAGGCCAGTTCCAGAGATTGATCGGCGTTGAGGCGTGGATCGCAATGAGTGTGATAACGCGCCGACAGATCGTCTTCAGAAATGGCCCGCGCGCCGCCGGTGCATTCGGTGACATTCTGCCCGGTCATTTCAATATGGACGCCGCCGGCATAGGTTCCCTCGGCTTGATGCACATCGAAAAACTGCTCCACCTCGCGCAAGATGCGATCAAAAGGCCGTGTCTTATAGCCCGTCGCGGCGCTGATGGTATTGCCGTGCATCGGATCGCAGGACCACACCACATGCCGCCCGGCTGTCTCAACAGCACGGATCAATTTAGGCAGATATTTCTCAACATTGTCGGCACCAAAACGGGCAATCAGTGTCATCCGGCCCGGCTCATTTTGCGGATCGAGCTTATCGAGCAAATGCAGCAGATCATCGGGGTCGATACTTGGGCCGCATTTTAGGCCGAGCGGATTTTTAACTCCCCGGCAAAACTCAATATGGGCGTGGTCATGCTGGCGCGTGCGGTCACCAATCCAGATCATATGGCCTGATGTCGCGTACCAGTCGCCAGTGATGGAATCTTTGCGCGTCATCGCCTGTTCATAGCCGAGCAGCAACGCTTCATGAGAGACATAGAAATGCGTACCGCGCAATTGCGGCGTGTTCTCTGATGTGATCCCGCAGGCGCGCATGAACTCCATGGTGTCGGAAATCCGGCCCGACATTTCTTCATAACGCTCAGCGCGCGGGCTGTCCTTGACGAAGCCCAAATTCCATTGATGCACCCGCTCCAGATCCGCATAACCGCCTTGTGCAAAGGCGCGCAGCAGATTGAGCGTCGCCGCCGCCTGCCGATAAGCTTTCAACTGGCGCTGCGGATCGGGGATGCGCGCTTCGCTGGTGAATTGCGAGCCGTTAACAATGTCACCGCGATAAGACGGCAATTCCTGATCGCCCTTTTTCTCCATGTTCGAAGAGCGCGGCTTGGCAAATTGCCCGGCCATGCGCCCTAGCTTGACGACCGGCAGACCGCCGGCGAAGGTCAGCACCACCGACATTTGCAGGAAGACGCGGAAGGTGTCGCGAATATTGTCGGCGTGATGTTCCGCGAAACTCTCGGCACAATCGCCGCCTTGTAGCAAAAAGCCCTTCCCTTGCGATACGGCTGCCAATCGTTTCTTGAGCGCGCGCGCCTCACCTGCAAAAACCAGCGGGGGAAAGCTGCTCAAACGGTCCTCGACATCGCGAAGCTTGGCTTCGTCGCTACTATAATCCGGCATCTGAAGCGCCGGTTTGGCTCTCCAGCTATCGGGGGACCAGTTGGCTGGCATATGACCTCTCCTTGAACAAAGTTATCTGGCCTGAGCTGGCATTTTTTGAGCCCTCACGCGCAAGCCATAGCGGCTTATAAGCGATCACAATGGGCTTGACCAGAATTGCCTGCGTCAAATCGCCATAAATTTGAAATGATGAGGCCGGGGAGGCGGCCAATCGCAGCGCACTCAAATGCGCGCATATGCGAATGTCCCATCAGGTGAGATTTAGACTTTACCCGCTGGCCCGGGGTCAAGGCTTTCACGGCTCCCCGGCGTCTCGTAGCTTTTGCCTTCAAACCGGGGCATGGTGGCGCTGTTTTTTGCTGTGATACCGTCGCGTTTGATCACTGCTTGCACCGTTGCCAGAATGATCTGAATATCAAGCTTGACGCTGTGATGATCGACATACCAGACATCGAGGGCGAATTTTTCCGGCCAGGAAATGGCGTTGCGCCCGTTGATTTGCGCATAGCCGGTAATGCCGGGCAGCACCTCGTGACGGCGCGCCTGCAACGGCGAATAGAGCGGCAGATAGTCCATCAATAATGGGCGCGGGCCGACGAGGCTCATTTCCCCCGCCAGCACATTCATCAGCTCCGGCAGCTCGTCGAGACTGGAGGCGCGCAAAAACCGGCCAAAGGGCGTCAACCGGTCCGCGTCGGGCAGCAATTGCCCATCGGCCCCGCGCGCATCTGTCATTGAGCGGAATTTCACCAAACGAAAAGGCTTGCCGTCCTTGCCAGGGCGATTTTGCGTAAAGAATACCGGCGCGCCCAGTTTCACCCGCACAGTCAGCGCTAGCAGCGCCAGCACCAGTACAATTAGCGGTGCGCCCAGCGTGATAAGTGTCAAATCGAACATACGCTTTGCCGTCATGTCAAAACACCATTGTTAGACGCAGCTTTCCGCCGCCGCACATATGAGCGGCCTCGCGATGG
>JAJRRE010000218.1 GCA_024279745.1 Alphaproteobacteria bacterium | reverse complement strand
TGGAACAGCCGCGACAAGCTCGGCCTGGGCCGCGCAACCTGCTGGCAGCACCTCTTCCAACCGCTATATCATGACGCCAACCGACGGCGGCTTCGTGCGCATGGACACACAGACCGGTGCATTGTCCTATTGCAGCACCCAAAACGGTGCGCTGCGCTGCAAGCTGTCAACCGAGGACCAGCTGGCATTGTCGCGGCAGCTCGAAAAGCTGGCAAAAGATAACAAGGAATTGAAGGAGGAAAATCGCCGGCTTGAAGATATGTTGCTGGGCGATGACAAAGATAAAAGCCCAGGCAGCCGCAGCCGCGCCTTCAAACTGCCCTCGGAGAAAGAGGTCGATCAAGCGCTGAGTTACATCGAGCGCATGTATAAAAAATTCCGCGATAAGTTCAAGGAATTGGAAAACCGCAAAAAACATGGCTCGCCGACGCCGAATGAGCCCGGTGCAACCACACCTTTGTGAACAAGCTCTAATGGAGAATGTGGACACACCTGTTGCGACTTCACATCTAGAACAGCTAAAAATGTGGACATACAAAACATGCTGAACCAGGCGCAAACCCGCTTCACTGTGCAGACCAGGGGCCAGGGGTTCACCAATATTTCGCCGCAGCTTAAAAGCTGGCTGACTGAAATCGCTACCGGCGAAGGCCAGCTCACGGTATTTTTGCGCCATACCTCAGCGTCCTTGACCATTCAGGAAAATGCCGATCCAGACGTCTTGAGTGATTTACGCCAGTCCTTGCAGGGGCTGGCGCCAGAGTCAGCAAGCTATCGCCATAGCTGCGAAGGCCCGGACGATATGCCCGCCCATATCAAAACCATGCTGACTGCCACCAGCTTGTCAATTCCCGTACAGGACGGTGCGATGGTGCTGGGAATTTGGCAGGGGGTATTCTTAATAGAGCATCGCGCGCAGCCCCATAGCCGCCAGATCGTGTTGCATTATATCGGCGAGCAGGCGGGGGCGGACACCTAACCCGCGATGCCTAACCCGTGAAGCTACCGCGCGCGACTATAGAAATTGAAAACTTCAATTCTTTTGGTTCTTTTTCAAGCGATGCAACCGCATATCGCGATCATAAACGGTCTCGCCGCCGGGAATTCGCATATCCAGAACCGTTTCTAAAACTTCACGCGTGGGCGATGGTGTAATCTGCGATACGATCAACCCTGCGGCAAATCCCGCCGGCACGCCGAACAATCCAGCCAACGCGCTATCAATGCCAAACCAGGACGCTTCCCCGGCAAGAATTGCCAATACTGCAATCGCAAATCCTGTCGTCATCGCCGCGGCTGCGCCCCATTTATTGAGCCGCCGCCACCAGATCGATAATATCAAAACCGGAAAAGCGGTCGCCCCGGAGATCGCCAGCGACCACAGCAACAGATCAAGTGGGTCCGCCCGCGCCTGCACCGCGACGACACCGCCAACAATGGCTGCGGCAATAACTGACAAACGGGCAATTGGCAGGCGAATGTGATCATCCACCGGGTTCCATTTAAACCCTTGAATGACATCTTCACAGATCGATGAGCCAAGCGTGAAAATCGCTGAGGCCGCCCCCAGCAAAGCCGCCGACAGAGCACCGATCACCGCAAAATAAACGATCGTTGCGGGAAACCCGGCCGCGATTGGCAAGGCGAACAGAACCGCATCACGTTTGACCTTGATGCTGGCTGCAATCAACTTTTGCGAATTTCCCTCCAAATCGGCAAATCCCATAGCCATCAATGTGGAGAACCAGCCGGGCAGGTTATTGCGATCCGCACCGACAATGAACTCCATCAACATATCGCGCATGAACACCGCTATCGACGACATGGTCATGATCATGATGCCGAATATTACCACGGCCCAGCCCAGTGAATGACGGGTTTGATAAACGCCCGATGTTGTTCCGGCCCGTTGCAGCAAAACAGGCGACGAGGCGATCCCCGTCATCAGGGCAAAACCGGTCAGAATAAAACTGGCCGGGCCGACCTCGCCAAACGGTGTGGCAAAGCGCTTGGTGATCGACACCATACCTTGCCCAGCTAAATGAAAGTCAAATGGCAAGGCCAATACTTGCGGAAATCCTTGCCATACTTCCTGGCGCCCCAAAGCGCGCAGCACCGGCCCGTGGCTCCATTGCGGTAACGGCAAATTGGTCGCCATTGCAGCAAGCACGGTCACGGGAACCAGCAACGCAACAAATGCCGCGATCGCTTTTGCCGAGCCGGACCAGCTCAAAGAGCGCATACCGCCTGCCGCCAACATCAGCGCGATCATAGCTACCATTGCGATTATGACAGTTTGTTCCGACATCCCCAGCATCCAGGCGCCAAGAAAAGAGCCGACGCGAATCTCCGCAGCAATCAGCAACAGCACCGGGACACTCAGCAAAGCCGCCGCCAGCACACGCAGCACGTTGCTTTCCAGGCGCCGACACAAGAAAGACGGTATCGTATAAGCGCCGCTTTTTCGAATATAGGGCGCGATAAACAGCACCATGGCGGTCAATCCGGCAGACCAGCCGATAATCAAACAAAGCGCATCAAACCCCATTGCGAACAACAGCCCGGGGAATACTACCAGCCCGGTCCCGCCCAGCGCCGCGACGCCCAGCACCAGCCCATTAAAGAATGCGGGAACACGCCGCCCGGCGGCAAAAAAATCCATGCAATTATTGGTTGCCGTCGCCAACGCTATGCCGACGAAGAAAACAACAACGCCGGCCAGCATGGCTTCGCGGATTAATACCTCTCCCGTGCCTAATTGCTCAAAGATCAACAGCAGCAGCACAAGGCCAGCCAGGGCCGCGGAAAATATACCAAAATACATTCCCAAACGGGGATTGATGAGACGGGTGCGCGAAGAAAGTGACATTTAGGCTTACATGTCCTCATGCGCGCCGTGCCAACGGTCGATGGCATCCTGGCGATTAACGAATGAAACAACGGTAATGATCGATAGCAATATCACGCCGTGACAGGCCAGCAGATAGCCCAATGGAAAGCCCAGGAATTTATTGTGATTGAGTGGTTCTGCATAAATGGGGATCACAATCATCGTTATGACAAAGGGCAAAAAGCTGGCGAGCAATTGCCATTTGGTATGGCGCCAATAGGGTTTTCGTTCTTTGGTCTCGATCATTAATGCCTCAACTCATATCTGTTGCCGGATCTCGAAAGCACCATCGTCGATGGAGCCTCTTGCTATGACATTTTGGGCCCAGGCAGCCTTTCGCGCATAGCACCCGGCGCCCCTGAAGAACCGGCAAGGCAATCATCTGATAGCCCCTAAAAAGCGCGCGCTTCGCATAACATCACCCCCGGCATTGGTTTGGGTTTACTACGCGAAATAGCTGCTGAATATGGCCGCGTGCCCTAAACTTATCAATTCTTGTGGGTTGTCCCGTTCACGGACACCTGAATAGCTGAGACGAGCCAGGAATTGCCGCCCACGGTTTTCCAGCTTCGCTCGCGGCGAAAACTGCCGAAAAGACGCCGATTGTTTGCCATGAGCTGCGCCGAACTTGTAAAAACTCGACCTGGCAAAGACAGGCCCTTGAAAAATCCGGCAAGCCCCGCCATAAGTGGATTAAATCAGACGAAAGTCAGACGAAAGTCCCATGTGAAAGCCGCCACTTGCGCCAAAAGGCCTGTATGACGATGCAAAGCATCATTATTGTGGATGATCATCC
>JAJRRE010000217.1 GCA_024279745.1 Alphaproteobacteria bacterium | reverse complement strand
TGCACGATTTGGATCATAAAGCTCTGGCACGGGCATTGCTGCCTGTGGTGCTAGAGGCCGGGCGGATTGAAATGACTTATTTCAATGCCGGCGTTAGCGTCGAGACCAAGCAAGATGCCTCGCCCGTTACCGCCGCTGACCGGGAAGCCGAAACGGTTATTTTGAACGCGCTTGCGAAAATTGCTCCCGATATTCCCGTGGTCGCGGAAGAAGCGGCAAGTGCTGGACGGCTACCGCAGATAAGCGAGACCTTCTTTTTGGTCGATCCTCTGGATGGGACCGCGGAATTCATTCATCAGCGGGATGAGTTCACGGTCAATATTGCGCTGATTGTTAAGCGCCAGCCGGTGTTCGGCATTGTCTACGCGCCGGCTCTGGCTGAGCTTTATGTGACGCTTGGAACTCAGGAGGCTATGGGGGCGCAGATGACACCGGCCGAAAATACTGAAGGCACAGCCGCGGCGGTTACGGTTGCCCCAGCCCCAGCCCCCAACACAGCCCCCAACACAGCCCCCAACACAGCCACAGCCGCAGCCACTACTACTGCCGCTGGCCTGGCCGCTGCTGCGGTTGACGGGTCCCTGACTTTGGAGAATTGCGGATTAATACCATTGCAGTGTCGGCGGATGGATATGAACGCCCTGAGCGCATTGGTCAGTCGCTCTCACGGCAATGAGGAGACAGAAACTTTCTTGGCAGATTACAACATCGCGCAGCGGATAAGCGCCGGTTCGTCATTAAAATTCTGCGTAATGGCGCGCGGCGATGGCGACATCTATCCACGGCTGGGACCGACCATGGAGTGGGACATTGCCGCCGGACATGCAGTGCTGGCTGCGGCCGGCGGCCGGGTGGTCACGCTTGACGGCGGTGATTTTTTATACGGTAAGGTCGAACACGAATTTCGAAATCCGTCATTTATCGCCTGGGGACGGCGCTAGCTGCTCACTGGCCGTGAGCGAAATACAGCACGCTTTCATCGCCGCCTAATTGCGGCGGCAACATCATGAAAAGGCACAGCTTGGCCGCGATATGACCCGCAATTTGCCCAGATTTCGCGAGTTTCGGCCATAGTTTGGTAACACTTATAACCGAAAGTTGCCGGTAAAGCGTGGTGATGCCCGAGCATTGCTTAAACGGGATGCGGGGGCATTCAAAATCAAAGTTAGGTCGAGAAATGTCGGCAAATACAAAATGTTATACCCTTCGCAGTGGGGTTTGGGTGTTGGCAATTGCGGCCCTGATTGGCGTGCCGGGCTTGGCCCAGTCGCAAGAGCGGCTGCCGTGGGAAGACCAACCGACAACGCCGGTATATAGTGGTAATTCAAACAGCTCAGGCACAATCCGTCAGCCAAGATCCGACCCCTATTATGCGCCGCCGCGCCGCCGCACGACGTCTCGGCCCTATGATAACGGCTATGACAGCGGCAATGGCCGGTCAGCCCGTTCCAATAGTGCGCCTTATGATCGCTCACGTTATGACAATGCGCGCGCCGGCAGTGATCGGCGCTATGATGGTGATCGGAACGGGTATACACCTCGGCGATTTGAGCGCAGCTACGGCGAACGGCTTCCCACGCGCGCGCCATATGCAAATCCGGACCGAGCTGGAGATTTGCCAGACTATTATAATGGCAATCGCTCTGACACTTCGCCCTCACGGCAAGCAAATTATTACGGCAATACACAGCCGCGCTACGATAACCGCGCCCCAGATGGCAGCTATTCGATGAGCGAAATTCGTGCAGCCGGTCACAATTTCTTTGGCTCGATCAGCAAAGGACTGGCCAGCGTCATAGAGCATGCGTTCAAGCGCGGCGGCCGCCCCAACGGTTATATTTTGGGCGAAGGTGCCGGCGGCGCGTTCATTGCCGGGCTGCGTTATGGAGAAGGCACGCTCTATACCAAACATGCCGGGCGCCACAAAGTTTACTGGCAAGGACCAAGCATTGGCTATGATGCGGGCGCAGAGGGCTCAAAGACAATGGTGCTGATTTATAATCTGCGCCGGCCTTCCGATCTATATAAGCGCTTTGGCGGTGTTGACGGATCAGCCTATCTGGTTGGCGGCGTCGGAATTACCTTCCTGTCGCGCAATAAAATTATTCTGGCGCCGATCAAGGCTGGTGTTGGGTTGCGGTTCGGAGCGAATATCGGCTATTTGAAATATACGCGCCGCCCGACTTGGAACCCATTCTAAGCTCAGCTGAGGGGCTGTCCGGTGATTAAGAGAAACTTTCATGAAATCCCGCTAAGCGTCTGATGATAGGCTTGTATATATTGTTTTAGAATTGGCTTTTGGAAGAGCTGATTTGTGATCGATTACCGATGGCTTTTGTCGCTGCATGGCGCGCAATCGCCGTCTTTAAGTCCTGATCATGACATTGTCAGCGGCGGTTTTGCCACTGCGCTTTTGGTCCAAGTTGTTCTTTGTTCGTGCTACAAAAAGGTTTATTATGTTTTTTCCGCCCGTATCGGGTTAAAAGTTGTTCAGAATGTTGAACAAAGATCTATGTTCCGCATAATTGGTCTTTGGCCCGAGGTGGCTGAAAACCCGGAGCGGTTGGGTTGCAAATGGTGCAAAGCCAGAATAATTGTTGGATTGGGTAGAGCTGTTGTTTGTTAATCCTTTCAGATCTGACGTTGTAAATGCGAAGGGCTATCGGTGATAACGATCCAATCGATAATGCTGATCGTCCTGGGAATTTTGTGTGCGAGCCTGGTGGTCTTGCTGATTGCGCCGGCTTATTGGAAGCGCGCGGTTCGCCTGACGACAAAACAGCTGAAAGAAACATTACCGATCAGTGAAACGGAAATGCGCGCGCAAATGGACCGCATTCGGGCCGAATATGCGATGCGCGTTCACCGGCTGGAAACCCAGAAAAAAGAATCCAAGCTTGCCGCCACCCGGCGTCTGATTGAAATTAATCGCAGGGATGCGTCGGTCAGTGCGTTGGAATCTGATCTGGAGCAGATGAAAGCCTCGCTGGAGGAAAACCAGAATGCCCGGCGGGTGTTGGAGCAGACCGTTGCCGACCGATTGCCGAAAGTTGAGCAGCGCTTAGCCGAGGCAAAGCATTTATTGTTCAATCGCGATAAGGAAATCGCTGCGGCGCGCGATGCCACCAATGTCGTCAAACAAGCCTTTGACGAGGCGACACAGATTAATGAGCAACAAAGTGCGCAAATAAATAGATTGAATATGAGTTTGGCGACCCGTGCCGCCAAACGCAGCCCAGACCCGCGC
>JAJRRE010000216.1 GCA_024279745.1 Alphaproteobacteria bacterium | reverse complement strand
TCAGATCACCGTGAAATTTGTCAGTGAATTAATTTCCGCGACTATGGATAAGAATGGCAAAGTGATTGCAGGCGATCCCAATGCCATCACCGAAGTCACCGATGTGTGGACTTTTGCTCGCGACTTGAATTCGCGCGATCCTAATTGGCGTTTGGTGGCGACACAGGCAGCAGCCTGATCAGGGATGGACGGCAACCATACTTCAGGTTAGATAGGTCTTCTGGTACTGAGCTGCTTCAATAGCAGCTTCTATCGTGAATGCGGCGCGCAAGCCCCGGTGGCATCATATCCGGCACTGTAACAAAATGAGCAATGCCAACGCAAAGATCAGTTTCCAGGCCGTCAGCTTCGGCGAATTGTCGTTATGGGAACAAGACGATCATTTGGCTGCGTTTCGCGCTTTTGTACGCTCTTGTCGGCCCGTTATTGAACGAGATTGCACGGTCTCGTCCGTCCCGCCGGCGTGGAGTTTGGCAAAGTTGAATACCAGCGGCGGCGACGGCGTTAAGGCTGCCGACCCCGATTCATCTACCGGCTCTGAAATATCTGTTGGTCTATCAATGGTTCAGAGCTTGCGAGCAGCCTGCCAGGCAGCAATTCGTTTGGTGGACACGGAGCGATCTGGTGCTCAGACCATCACAAAAGACCGCGCGCGCCACTTTTTTGAATCCTGTTTCTCACCTCATCGCGTGGTTCCGCGCCAGGATCGTTGTCTCCTGACCGGTTATTACGAGCCGGTACTGAAGGGCTCGCGGCAATGCCATGGCCGATTTCAAATACCGCTTTATTCCCGCCCTGCGGATCTGATAAATTTAGTCGACGAACAAGGCCGCGCTGGTGTTGGCCAAACCCATAGCCATGCGCGCCAAACCGCTGCTGGACTTGAAGCCTTTCCCACCCGTGCGCAAATCGAACAAGGCGCATTGGCCGGGCAGGGGCTGGAGCAGTTTTATATTGGCTGCCCTGTAGAAGCATTTTTTTTGCACATTCAGGGTTCGGGACTGATCGAGCTGGATGACGGCACATCCGCGCGTTTAACCTATGACGGCAAAAACGGCTGGCCCTATTCTTCGATCGGAAAATTGCTCATCGACCAGGGTGTTATTGGCGCCGGAGAAATGTCGCTG
Organism: Alphaproteobacteria bacterium; assembly: GCA_024279745.1. GTDB lineage: Bacteria > Pseudomonadota > Alphaproteobacteria > Rhizobiales > Hyphomicrobiaceae > JAJRRE01. The sequence continues at coordinate 1,920 of JAJRRE010000216.1, read as the reverse complement.
CAATCCTTGGGGGCCTATTTGCGAAGCGATCTTGTTCGCGCTCGCCAGATTATGCAGCACAATAAATCATTTGTGTTTTTTCGCGAATTGCGCGGCGCAGAAGCGGCTGGCGCGCATGGTGTTATGAATGTGCAGCTGACACCAGGGCGCTCATTGGCAATCGATCCGCGCTTCCACATGATGGGTACGCCGATTTATGTCTGCGCTGACGATCTTGTCTCAGGTGATGATAAAACAGGATTTCATCGGTTGATGATTGGCCAGGATGTTGGCTCAGCTATCAAGGGTGCTGAGCGCGGTGATATTTATTATGGGTCGGGCGACAGCGCCGGTGAATTGGCCGGTGTTACCAAAGCCAGAGGTGAGTTTATTGTCCTGCTGCCGCGCTTTGATCTTGAGCGATTGGCCGATGGCATCTAGAAAAATGGTATCCAAAAAATCGAAAAAGCGTAAGGGGGCAGACCGCAGGGCATCAGGTGTTAAACGGGTGCAAGACGGTGCAGAAACCGCAAAGGCAAAGGGACCACATACGGCGGCGCAGTCTTTATTGTCCGCAGAAGAAGAGCTGCTTTGGTCGTATGTCGTGCGTTCCGCATCGCCGCTCCCGGATAAGGCAAGTGGACGCGTGGGATCACACGATCAAGGCGCGTTGGATGAATTGGGACAAGGTAACAAAATCGCCGATCCGCTGGGACGCCAATCTATGCGTTCGCGCCGGCTGCCGCTATCCACGCCCAGTGATGCGAACGAAGTAGAGCGCCAAAGCCAAACCTCTCAGGCACAGAACGGTTACAACAATACTGGTCGCGGTGCAGTAACCAGGAGCCAAAACGGGGGAGCCGCCGTTGGCCCGGCAAATTTTGATCGTCGTAGTACGCGCAGGATTGCTCGGGGAAAAATCGAGATCGACGCGCGGATTGATTTGCATGGTCTGTACCAGCGTGAAGCACATGGGGCCTTACGGCGCTTTTTGTTTAACGCCCATGCCAAAGGTCATCGCATTGTGTTGGTAATTACCGGCAAGGGAGCAATGGTGCGGGCTCGGCAACATTTGTCATCTGAATATGATGTCGATCACAATGATCATGCGTTCGAACAAGATTTTGGGTTTATCGAAGAGCCGGGCGTGCTGCGCCGAAATGTTCCTCTATGGCTGAACGAAGAAGACCTTTGCGCCATCGTCGCAGCTTATACCCCGGCTCATGCCCGCCATGGTGGCAACGGAGCTTTGTATATTCACTTGCGCAAACGCAAAACTTTCAAACCGCGCTAACGCTGCAATGGCCAACATTGATCAAGTTTCGCCAAGTCATTGACATATGCGGCCATCTTGGTTGGCGCTGCGACAAATATCTAACCTGATGATGAATGGGCGTCTTCAATAATGGGTGCCTATTATGAGCAGGCCTTAAAGACGCTCTTAATGGCTTTCGTCACTCCGCGCAGGGAATAGGTATCGCGGATCTTTTCGCCGTTTGCAGCAACCGCATCGACAGTTAACTTCGAACCGCGTTTCATTGATTCCAAAAGTTTCAATTCGGCCGTGGCGTCATCCACGAAAGCTTTGTCCGCTTCAATGATCAGACGGTAAGATGCAGAGCCGATTTTCACCGTCGCCAGCGAGTTGCGTTTCAACGGCATTCCAAGCTTGATCGATATTTCGGCTCGGACGCCGTCCTTGGGCCAGGCTGAGACATAAAAGAAAGCAGCTTCGCGCTGCAGTCCAGACGGCGATGTCTTTTGAGGCTTGGATAGTGCAAAGCAGATTTTTGACGGTGAGCCTTGATGCTCATAAGACGCCCAGTCTTTAAAAGTATCGATCAGTGCGGTTTGCGCATTGGCCGTTGGGGCAAATAGAATATTGATTAAAAGCAGGGGAAGAACAAATTTAAATGTGGCCATGAGAGTGCTTGCTATTTC
>JAJRRE010000215.1 GCA_024279745.1 Alphaproteobacteria bacterium | reverse complement strand
CCAGGATGGTGAGGATATTAAGGTGCCGCCCTTTGATGCCGTGACCATTCCAATGAAAAATTTGTGGCCACTGCCGCCCGCCCCACCACAAGCACCACATGATCAAGAGAGCTGAACCATGCCGATTAATATTCTTATGCCTGCCTTGTCGCCAACCATGGAGGAGGGCAAGCTCGCCAAATGGCTGGTCAAGGAAGGTGATAGCGTTACCTCCGGTGATGTGCTGGCCGAAATCGAAACCGACAAAGCCACGATGGAAGTTGAAGCCATTGACGACGGCATTGTCGGCAAAATTGTTGTCGAAGAGGGCGCGGAAGGCGTTAAGGTCAACCGCACCATTGCCGTGTTGCTGGAAGAGGGTGAAGACGCCTCAGCAATCGATGCCGCATTGAGCAGTCAAGGAGTTCCGGGCGCCGGCAGCGTTCCCCAATCATTGGCCGCCGCCGCGCCCCTATCAGGATCGCCAACCAACGGCCACGCCGGAACTACCGCAGTATCGGCCGCGGGCGCGCGTATCATAGCCTCGCCGCTGGCTCGCAGGCTTGCTGTCATAAATGGGATAGAACTGGCGGGTGTAACCGGCAGCGGTCCGCATGGGCGCATTGTAAAGCGCGATATCGAAGACGCCGTCGCCAAAGGCGCCATTCCCTCTGGCACAACCGGGGGGACCGCAATGACGCGCGCCGCGCCGCTATCTCCGGCGTCCTCCCCAACCTCGGGAACAACAACGGGCTCAGCTGCCGCAATGGCTGGGGCCATGCCCGATGAGCAAATTTTATCGCTCTATGATGCCGGCTCTTATGAGCTTGTTCCCCATGACGGCATGCGCCGCATCATCGCCCAGCGCCTGACGCAATCCAAACAGACGGTTCCGCATTTCTATCTCAATATGGATTGCCGACTGGACGAGTTGTTGCGCGCGCGCAAACGCATGAATGACGGCGCACCCATCGAGGGCCCGCGCGCCTATAAGCTGTCGGTCAATGACTTCATCATTAAAGCTATGGCGCTGGCTTTGCAGGATGTGCCCGCTGCCAATGCAACCTGGACAGACCAAGGAACGCTCTATCACAAAGCATCTGATGTCGGTGTTGCGGTAGCCGTTGAGGGCGGATTGTTCACGCCGGTGATCCGTCACGCTGACTTGAAGTCCTTGTCGGAGATTTCAAACGAGATGAAAGACGTGGCCGCGCGCGCGCGTTCCAAACGTTTGGCACCGCATGAATATCAAGGCGGCACCACATCGATTTCCAATTTGGGGATGTACGGCGTCAAAAGTTTCGACGCGGTAATCAACCCGCCGCACGCAACGATCCTCGCGGTTGGCGCTGGCCAGGAACAACCAACCATTATCGACGGCAAGGTCGCGGCTGCAACCATAATGTCCGTGACATTGTCCTGCGATCATCGGGTGGTCGACGGGGCAATTGGCGCGGAGCTTTTGTCAGCATTCAAACGGTTTATCGAAGATCCAGTTCGCATGTTGGTGTGAATAGGTGCGATTTTTTATTATTTCTGATTCGCAATAAAAACCCGCCTGAACAGTAATTAAAAATATTCACCCATATTTTCAATGGGTTAGGTCAGTTAAATTAGTATCTTTAACGCCACTTTGTTGCGGCAAAATCACAAATGATAGCTGAAGCGCTTGCAAACCGCTGTAAGTCGCTGATTAGTGGGGGCAATCTTGGACAGTCCCTTGCGACTCACGGGCGGGATTACTTAGATGGATCCGACAAATTGTATTAACGGGGTCGCATCAAAGGAATATTGAAATGAAACATGGCACTCGAATTTTGGCGATTGCATTTTCGCTTAGTGCATTGGCTCTTGCCGGTTGCGCCAATAACGGCAACCCGCTAACAACGGCTTCTTTAGCTGACAGCAAAGTCGCGCAAAAGGCGGCTTTTGATCCAGCTTGCGTCAGCTTGACAGCGAAAATCGATGGATTGCGCAAAGAGGGCACCATGGCGCGCCTTGCGAAAGTTTCCAAAGGCAAAAGCAGCACAACACGGGTCAAACGCACAGCACTTGCCAAAGCTGCCGAACTTGATCTGGCCAATGCGCAATTCCAGGCCAAATGTTCTACGGTAAAGCCGGCCATGAGCGCATCCGCCGGCACGTCGACTACCGGTTCGGTGGTGAAAACTGCTGCGGTGACCGCTGCAACCACGGCAGCCAAGAAAAAAGCAACCAGAACGGCGACAACTGCAGCTGTCAAGGCTACGGCTAAAATCATCCAATAACGACCCAATTTAGTGGATCGACGGGGAACCTGTTCAAAAGGCCTGCATGTGGCAACATATGCGGGCCTTTTGTTGTGAAACTTATACGGCATCGACAAACAGCGATATCGCAGCGGGAGCGGCAATTGTCTTAGTCCCTGGCGGCGCGGGTTGTGCGATGGTCTGGATACGCCTTTGATTTATGCTTGATTATGCACCTTCAGCTGCTATCAGGTCTGTGGTTTAAACGCGGCTGTTACAGCGCGTGCGAACAGTTTGTTGGAAAATAAAAGCCGCGCAGTTTTTGGGAAAAATCGTTTCATGGCTGACAATCAATTTGACGTCGTAGTAATTGGCTCAGGCCCTGGCGGGTATGTCACCGCTATTCGCGCCGCTCAGCTTGGCTATAAGACCGCGATTATTGAGCGCGAGCATCTGGGCGGGATTTGTCTCAACTGGGGCTGCATTCCAACCAAGGCGCTGCTGCGTTCGGCTGAAATCTACCACTATATGAACCACGCCAAAGACTATGGCCTGAGCGCCAAAGATGTAGCAATCGATACGGCAGCAATCGTTGAGCGCTCGCGCGGCGTTTCCAAACGGCTGAATGACGGCGTTGGATTTTTGCTCAAGAAGAATAAAGTCACGGTGATCTGGGGCGAGGCGCAAATTACTAAAGCGCCGGTTACGACCGGAGCAGGCAAGGGCGGCTCGGTTCCTGGCCAGATCAAGGTCAGCGCAACGAAAAAGCCCGCCGCCCAGCCGGCGCATCCCGTTCCCAAAACGCAAGCGGGCGCAGGGACCTATCACGCCGCTCATATTATCATCGCTACCGGTGCCCGACCGCGCGTGTTACCCGGTCTGGAAGGCGACGGCAAACTGGTATGGACTTATTTTGACGCCATGGTGCCTAAACAAATGCCCAAGTCGTTATTAGTGATCGGGTCGGGCGCCATCGGGATTGAGTTCGCCTCATTCTACCGCACCATGGGCACTGAGGTTAAAGTGGTTGAACTGCTGGACCAGGTGGTACCGGTTGAAGATCACGAGATCGCCAAACTGGCCGCCAGAAGCTTCAAGAAGGCCGGCATGAAACTGATGACCGGCGCGAAAGTCACCAAGCTGGATCGCAAGACAGATCATGTCATTGCCACCATCGAAGACGCCAAGGGCAAAACCAGCGAAGAGCGCTTTGAGCGGGTCATTTCGGCTGTTGGCGTTGTGGGTAATGTGGAAGGGTTCGGCCTGGAAGCACTTGGTGTTTCTGTTGAGCGCGGCTGCATTAAAACTGATGGATTTGGGCGCACAAATATCAGTGGCATCTATGCCATCGGCGATGTCGCCGGGCCGCCGATGCTGGCCCATAAAGCCGAGCATGAGGGCGTCATTTGCATTGAGACAATCAACGGCCGCAAGACCCATCCGCTTGATCCGCTGAAAATTCCCGGCTGTACTTATTGCCATCCACAAATCGCATCTGTCGGGCTGACGGAGCATAAAGCCAAGGCGCTGGGCTATGAGCTGAAAATCGGCAAGTTCAATTTCACCGGCAACGGCAAGGCCATCGCGCTGGGCGAGCCTGACGGCATGATCAAGACCATCTTCGACGCCGCTACCGGGCAATTGCTCGGCGCTCATATGATCGGCGCGGAAGTCACCGAGCTTATTCAGGGCTTCGTAGTCGCCATGGGACTGGAGAGCACGGAAGAAGATCTCATGCACACGGTTTTCGCCCATCCAACCTTGTCTGAAATGATGCATGAAAGCGTACTGGACGCCTATGGCCGCGTCATCCATAACTAGGGACTAGTGTCCCGATTCACGAATTCGCATACTATCTGCGGCACACACCTTAGCGAATTCATGAATCATAAGGGACACTAGAATCATTAATTTGGCTAGTGTGATTCAGATTAAAGAGTTCGCTTACGAGCTATCAGATATAATCAACGAACTCTTGAACCATCACACTAGTCCCAAGGGGGATCGCCCTGGAAAGCTCAGGTCCAAGGACCTTAGGCCCAAGAGGGTGAGCGCTAAGCGGTAACCCTTCGCGGAATTAGGGGCTGAAAGACCATGAGCGCAGTTATAATCACAAAGAATGAGGATCGACTACAATGGACCCCAAAACACAGGCGATTGTAAGCATGGTGGTGATCGGTCTGGTCGCTGGTTGGCTGGCGAGTGTTGTGGTCGGCGGCGGCGGGCTCATCCGCTATGCCATCACCGGAATTATCGGCTCATTCGTCGGCGGCTTTTTGTTCCAGTTCATGGGTTGGAAAATCGGCATCGGCAATGCGCTGGTCGAACAAATTTTAGTCTCGACGATTGGCGCCATTGTTGTTGTGCTGGCGGCACGGTTGCTGGCCTGATAGTTTGTGACTAGTCTATGTATCAAGCGCCAATCCGCGCATTCCCTGGTTGAGGTCACCTTTGATGGTTACAGTATTCGACAAGCTTAGCACCCAGTCCAGATTAAAGCCGTTGCCGCGCCACCCGGAAAAGGCCCACAAGCCCGACAATGAGGTGATGCGCAAGCCGGCCTGGATCAGGGTCAAGGCGCCGGTCTCAAAAGACTATGCCGCCACCAAAAGAATTATCCGTGAGCATGGGCTGGCCACCGTGTGCGAAGAGGCCGGCTGTCCCAATGTTGGTGAGTGTTGGTCCAAGCGCCACGCCACCATGATGATCATGGGCGAGATCTGTACGCGAGCCTGCGCCTTTTGTAATGTGCGCACCGGCGTGCCGCTGCCGCTCAATCGCAAAGAGCCGGAGAATGTCGCCAGTGCCGTGGCCAAGCTCGGGCTTAATCATGTGGTCATCACATCCGTTGATCGCGATGATCTGGATGATGGCGGCGCCAAACATTTCGCCGATGTGATTACCGCCATTCGCAGCGCCACTCCCAATACGACCATTGAAGTCTTAACGCCGGACTTCTGGCGCAAGGACGGCGCGCTTGAGCAGGTGGTCGCCGCCCGGCCAGATGTGTTCAACCACAATCTGGAAACTGTTCCCTCGCATTATTTACGTATTCGTCCCGGCTCGCGTTATTTCCATTCCCTGCGCCTGCTGCAACGGGTGAAAGAACTAGACCCGGCGATGTTCACAAAGTCTGGCATTATGGTTGGGCTTGGCGAGCGGCGCGAAGAGGTGCTGCAACTTATGGACGATATGCGCGTGGCCGAGATAGATTTTCTAACCATTGGGCAATATTTGCAACCAACGCCAAAACATGCCCCTGTCAAGGACTGGATCACCCCCGACGAGTTCAAATCCTATGAGCGTATCGCGCTCTCAAAAGGCTTCGCGCTGGTCTCCGCCTCGCCGCTGACCCGCTCCAGCTATCATGCAGGGGACGATTTTGCCAGGCTGCGCGCGGCGCGATTGGCCAAGTTGGGCATTTGAGTTGAACGGGACGACTTACCGGGTTAAGCGGACGGGGGGCGGCGCCATGTCGCCCGCCAGGCGCGACGCCGCGTCACTGGCAGGGGCGAGGAGAGTGGACTAAATTACAGCTTATGCAAACCTTTCATGATCAAAAAATCCTTGCCTTTTCGCCGCGCCAAATGTTTGACGTTGTATCCAAGGTTGAAGACTATCCGCAGTTTTTGCCGCTTTGCGACGAGCTCACCATACGCTCACGTGAAGCGACAGGGGCGGGGGCAGGCGAGGTCATCATCGCCGATATGAGCGTTGGCTATGGGCCGGTGCGCGAGACGTTTACGTCAAAGGTGACTTTGGAGCCGGGCGAGCCGAAAATCCTGGTGGAATATCTCGACGGTCCGTTTCGGCATTTGGAAAACCGCTGGCTGTTTAACCAGGCCGCTGGGCCGGGCGGCGCCGACCATTGCGAGATCGATTTTTATATCGCCTTTGAGTTTCGCTCGCCGATGCTGCAAATGCTGATGGGCGGTATGTTTGAAACCGCATACCGCAAATTTGTTTCAGCCTTTGAAGCGCGCGCCCGCACGGTGTACGGCGCGGCCGCCCAGCGCGATAATGTTTGAGGGCAATTGCAACCGCCCTCCAAACCTGAATTAATGGCTAT
>JAJRRE010000214.1 GCA_024279745.1 Alphaproteobacteria bacterium | reverse complement strand
TCGGGCGCGGACCGGGCCGGGTTGATGAGCGTGCTCTACTGCATCTGGCAGCTCGACATGCCGGTCGAGAAGGCAATGACGCAGCTACATTGGAAATATGGCCATATTCGCCAGGCAGACACCGGAATTTTAGATTATTTTTTCCAGCGCTACATCGAATACAACGCCGCCACACCGCTATCCTTCGTTGACTGGATAGACACCGTTTACGACCCAGAAGAGGTTAAAACCTCCTACCATGCCGGCTCATTTGCCAACACAATTGTGAACAAAGTGCTGCGCCGCGAATAGGCTTACAAAACCCATGGGTAATCCCCCTTCCGCGCCTTCTGGCCGCGCTTCCTCCCCGCCTCCTGATCGGCGCCATTGCCAACTGTATAAACAAAACAGCCGCCTCATCAGGGGATCTCCCACCAATAAGACGGCTGTACCGGCATGTTATGTTTCGGCCAGATTGATTGCTCCAACAGCTACCCCGACATTTAAGCGTCAGAGCCGCGAGAAAAGTTAAACTCAGCGCCTTCACGCATTCCCGATGGCCAGCGCATGGTTGTGGTTTTCAGCCGCGTATAGAAGCGCACGCCTTCCATGCCGTGAATATGATGATCGCCAAATAGCGAGCGCTTCCAACCGCCGAATGAATGATAGGCGACGGGTACCGGGATTGGGACATTGATACCGACCATGCCGATTTGGACGCGGGCATTGAAGTCGCGCGCCGTATCGCCGTCGCGCGTAAAGATCGCAACGCCATTGCCATATTCGTGGTCGTTGATCATTTCAACCGCCTCGTCATAGGCTTTGGCGCGCACCACCGACAGCACCGGACCGAAGATCTCTTCCTTATAGATATCCATGTCCGTGGTTACGTTGTCGAACAGACTGCCGGCCATGAAATAACCGCCCTCATAGCCTTGCAGCTTAAAATCGCGCCCATCGACCACCAGCTCTGCGCCCGCATCGATACCACCGGCAATAAAGCCGTTGATGCGATCAAAGCTCTGCTTGGAAATAACCGGCCCCATTTCAGCATCCATATCCGTATGGGGGCCGATTTTGAGCGCTTCGATGCGCGGCTTCAGCTTGGCGACAAGGCGATCAGCGGTATCTTCTCCCACGGGCACGGCAACGGAAATCGCCATACAGCGCTCGCCTGCCGAGCCAAACCCCGACCCGATCAGCGCGTCGACGGTTTGATCCATATCCGCGTCCGGCATCACCACCAGATGGTTCTTGGCGCCGCACAGAGCCTGCACGCGCTTGCCGTTGCCGGCGCCGGTCTGATAGATGTATTCGCCGATTGCCGTCGAGCCGACAAAACTGATCGCGTCAATATTGGGGTGGGCAAGCAAGGTATCAACTGCCAGCTTGTCGCCGTTAATGACATTGAGCACGCCGGGAGGAAGTCCGGCCTCGCCAAAGAGTTCTGCGATGCGCAAGGCGACCGTGGGATCTTTTTCCGACGGCTTAAGCACAAAGGTATTACCGCAGGCGATGGCCACTGGATACATCCACATCGGCACCATCGCGGGGAAGTTGAACGGCGTAATCCCGGCACAAACGCCGACCGGCTGGCGCATGGTATAGCTGTCGACGCCTGATGATACGGCCGATGAATATTCGCCTTTGAGCAAATGGGGAATCCCGCAGGCAAATTCCACGACTTCAATCCCGCGGCCGATTTCGCCAAGCGCATCGGCATTGGTTTTGCCGTGTTCTTGCGACAGTAATGGTGCCAGATCGGCGAGATTAGATTTAAGGATATCACGGAAGTTAAACATGATTTCGGCGCGCTTGGCCGGCGGCATGGCCGCCCACGCGGGCAATGCTGCATGGGCTGATGCTACGGCAGTATTGACTTCATCAGCGCTTGCCAATGGTGTCGCGGCGATTACTTCCCCCGTTGCCGGGTTAACGACATCCGCAAAATTACCGCTAGCGCCGGCAACCATTTTGCCGCTAATCAAATGTTCTATCTTGCGCATGTCAAAAACTTCCTTCTCACAGAATTTATATCCTTGGGATCATTGATGTTGCATGGTCGACGTGCTCCGCCACACAGAAATTGTCAACTCGTTCGTTAGGCAATCGGTCAGCTGAATAGCTAACAGCTATTAGCTATTAGGGAACATGCAAACGAACAAGCGCCGCAGCTCAGGCGCCGCTGCCCTGATGCTGCAACCTGAAAACTGCGACGCTTTATGGCTGGCTCAAAAGTCACCCATTTCAGCCAGACCGGCAAACCGAACAATGGCAACCACGGAACAGAATGGTCATCGAACACTGCCCGATCTGCTGCCTATTGAACACAAATGCCGGTCCGCGCCTTAGGTCCAATTGCGGGAAATCTATGGGCCAGAGCGCTCATACTGTGGCGCGGCAGCGGTGGCATTGGTCTGGCGATCAATAATTTGCGCTAAAAGTCTGATTCCAGGTTCAATTTGCTGTTGTTCAATTGATGAAAATCCAAGTCGGAAATAATTTTTTGGTGCTCCGGGCGTACAAAAGAAAATCCCCCCCGGCTCCAGAACAATTCCCTCTTTGAGCGCATCAATCGCCAACTGATTGGCGTCTAGTCCATCTGGACCGCGCACCCAGTAACAGGAGCCGCCAAAAGACGGGGCGCGGCTTGAATTAGGCATATGTTTCTTTAGGGCGTGGCCCATTTCCTGCCAGCGCGAGCGATAGATCCGGTTGAGACGATGCAACAAGGCATCATGGTGTCCCAAGGACAAAAACAGCGCGCTGGTGCGCTGATTGTTGCAAGGGGGATGACGCACCATGAGACGGCGCAAGGCGCGCGCTTCATCGATGACCTCACGCGGCCCGACAAGAAAGCCGATACGCAAGCCAGGAAAGAAGGATTTCGACAAGGAGCCGACATAGATCACATTGCCGCCCCGGTCCATTGATTTGAGCGCCGGTGTCGGCTGATTGAGATAGTTGGCCTCAAATTCATAGTCGTCTTCGATGATGATCATGGAGCGCTCGATCGCTTTTGCCATCAAGGCTTCGCGGCGCCCCCTGGTCATGGTGACGGTAGTTGGGAATTGATGCGACGGGGTCACAAAAACCATATCGCACATATCAAGCCGGCTATCGACAACCATGCCCTGCTCATCGACTGATATCGGCAGCATTCGTTTGGTTTTTAGATCAAAAATATTGCGCGCATCGGGATAGCCGGGCTCTTCAAAGCCAACCGTCGTATGATCCGTAACCAACAAACTGGCCAGCAGATAAAGCGCATTTTGCGCGCCCATGGTGATTAAGATTTCATCGGTCGAGGCCAAAATCCCGCGCCGTGGCAGAAGCCGCGTTCTGATCTGTTCGACCAGCATCGGATCATCCTGGTCTTGCGCGTCCTTGGTCCACACGTCGAGCCATTTGGTGCCAAGCCCCTGCCGGGAGCAGTCGCGCCACTCCGCAATTGGGAAATGTTTGTGATCTATCTGGCCGTAGTTGAACGGATAAGGATAGTCATGCCAGCGCGAGGGTTTTTGAATATTATGTTGATGCGCCGGCTGTACGCGAAACTTCGAGCGCCAATTCATTCCTTTGGCGTTTACACCTTGTTGGGCTTGGGCGCGCACATCAGCTTGGTTCAGCGGCGCTTCCAATCCAACTTGTTTAATTTCGCCGTTGACGTAATAGCCGCTGCGGTCGCGTGCCAAAAGATAGCCGTCATCCACCAAACACAAATAAGCTTGTAAAACCGTATTGCGCGACACGCCCAAGGTCTTGGCCATTTCACGTGTCGACGGCAACCGTTCATCGGCCGGGAGCTGCCCAGCCAAAATGGCGGAGACCAACACCTGTCTGATCTGCGATTGCAGCGACGTTGAACTAGAGCGCTGTATCTGAAAAAGAAAGTCGTGCATCAACTGTCCTACTGAAACCTGGCAACTGGACCTATAGACTGGGCCAGATGTGGGCGTATCGTCAATATAATAATTCAAAGACCTGCCATTGCCGCTCCGTTGTGAACTCCTCGCCTGCCTCTAGTGCAAGCAGCCGTGAGGGGGAGGCTGGCGTGTGGAAAAATGAATCTTTTGCGTTACCGGCGCCCTGGCGTCGACTGGGAGTGCGTTGACGACGCTTAAGTCTCGTCACGCTGATCATGACGCCGGAGCTTTGAGTTGTATGTCTGATTTGCGTCCGCGTTTGGGGACAGGTGCGCCGCTATCGCCGCCTAAACTCAAGATCGTTATCGCAATAATATTCGCAAAGAAAAATTGAGGAGACAGCTATGACTAATACCTTCCTACTTGCTGTTGACGGCAGCCCCGGCAGCGACAAAGCGGTTGAATTTGCTGCCGAGCGGGCAAAACTGGGCGGCGCCAAAATCGTCGCCGCCTATGTGATTGAATGGTCGCCCTATTCCTTCAACACTCCCGAAGAAAACGAAGAGCGTCACAAGCGCCGCGAAGAAGAACTTAGCCGTGCCCAAACGGTCGTTGACCCGGTGGCGGCAAAATTGAAGGACGCCGGCATCGATGTGGAAACTGTCGTGCGCCATGGCCATCCGGCCAAAACATTGCTGGAGCTGGCCGACCAGCACGCCGCCGCGCAGATTTTTATCGGCCGCAAAGGCGAGACCGGATTGAAGAACATGTTGTTTGGATCGGTCGCAGCAAACCTGGTGCAAAGCTCACCCGTACCGGTCACAGTGGTTCCTTAAAGAGGGGAAAAAACGCGGGGTAACTATAACTACAATAATAAGAAGTAACATTGGGAGGACGTTTTGAGACAATTACTTATTAGAGGCCTGCTGGCCATGGCCTGTGTGGCTTTCCTCGCCGCAGCGCCGGCCTATGCGGAAGGCGGGGCCAGTAGCCCAACACAAAACTGGATCTCGGGTATTGAAGATCCCAATGTCGGGTATCGCTCCTGGATCCAGGGCATTTCGCCGCCAGCCAATGTAAAAGAAGAGTCTGGTATTGACGCCGAAATCAATGCAATCACCGCGCCGCTTGCCGCTTTCATCGGCAAGATCGTGTTCTTTAAAATCAACGTCTTTGGCGCGGCCTTACCACTGGTCGTATTATGGTTGGTGATCGGTGGTGTTTTCTTCACGGTCTACACCCGCTTTATCGGCCTGCGCGCTTTTTGGCACGCGATTGAATTGGTGCGCGGCGATTACTCCGACCCCAACAGCCATGGTGAGGTCTCGCATTTCCAGGCGCTGGCCACGGCGGTCTCCGGTACTGTTGGCATCGGTAACATCGGCGGCGTTGCCGTTGCTGTGACAGTTGGCGGTCCGGGCGCGACGTTCTGGTTGATCATGGCCGGTATATTGGGCATGTCGACTAAGTTTGTCGAATGTACGCTTGGCGTCAAATACCGCAATGAGAACCCCGACGGTTCCGTCTCCGGTGGACCGATGTATTATCTGTCCAGGGGCCTGGAAGAGCGCGGCTGGGGCGGTCTGGGTAAATTCATGGGCCTGTTTTATGCCATCGGCATTTTCATCGGCGCCCTGGGCATCGGCAACATGTTCCAGTCCAACCAGGCTTATGTGCAGCTCAACAACGTCTTTGGCGGCGCGCTTGACGGCTATGGCTGGGCGGT
>JAJRRE010000213.1 GCA_024279745.1 Alphaproteobacteria bacterium | reverse complement strand
CGCGGCGGCGATGCGCGCTATATGCTGGCCGTCGATTCCATTTTGTCGGTCGACCCCGGTGCCAAGGTTAAAGCCGGCGACGTGCTGGCGCGTATTCCAACAGCGTCTTCCAAAACCAGTGACATTACCGGCGGGCTGCCGCGTGTTGCCGAACTGTTTGAAGCAAGGCCGCCAAAAGATCACGCGATCCTGGCGGAGATTTCCGGCACCATTGAATTTGGCAAGGACTATAAGAATAAGCAGCGTGTAATTATCAAGCCGGACGATGACGAGGCCGATCCAATCGAAGTTATGATTGCGCGCGGAAAATCGCTGGCCGTGCAGGAAGGCGACCGTATCGAGAAAGGCGACTTTATCTATGACGGGCATCCGGCGCCAAACGATATTCTGGCCATTAAGGGGGTCGAGGAACTTGCCAACTATCTCATCGATGAAATTCAAGACGTCTACCGCCTGCAAGGGGTGGTAATCAACGACAAGCACATTGAAGTGATTGTGCGGCAAATGCTGCAGAAGGTCGAGATCACCGATGTCGGTGAAACCGACTTGTTGAAGGGCGAGATCATGGACAAAATCGAGGTCGATGAAATCAACCGCGGCTTTGAAAAACAGGGTAAGCGCCCAGCGGCCGGAACGCCGGTTTTGCTTGGCATTACCAAAGCATCGCTGCAAACTCGCAGTTTCATCTCCGCAGCGTCGTTCCAAGAAACAACCCGCGTGCTGACCGATGCGGCCGTTCATGGCAAGGCCGATACACTGGATGGCTTGAAGGAAAACGTGATTGTCGGGCGGCTTATTCCCGCTGGTACCGGCGGGATTTTGCGCCGACTGCGCCGGGTTGCCGCCAAACGCGATGACATGATCGAAGAAGAAAATGCCAAATCGGCCGCCGCCGCGGCAGCAGCAGCATTGGCAGCACCGGCACCCGATCCAACCCCGCCGCCGCCGCCAGCACCCGCCGCCGCTGAGCCTATGGCACAGCCGTCGATGGACACGCAAGATCCGGCGCCGGAGGGCTCTGAGCCACCTGCAGAATAATTTACAAGTGATTTGAAGGCTGCTTGTTGAACCGAAACTTCAAATCAAAACCTCAAGTCAAAGATTAGCACAAGCGCTCTGCTCCATTTTTCATGAAGCAGAGCGCTTGTTTGTTTTTGATCTTATGAGTAAAGTCAGATCACGGCTAAAATCTGCCAACGCCGGCTCTAGATCAAGATCGGCCCCGTATTGGTGAGTGACGGCGCGACAATTGCGACTAATTTTGGTCAGCCAGGTAGAAACATTGAAATATTTCGCAGTAATTGCTTTTGAGGTGTTGACCTTATCGCGAACCGTGTATACGTTCCGCCAACTCTCACGATAGGCGGTAGGCAATACTATCGATTCCGGTGGTAACTGGAACATGCCTAAATGCTATCGTTACAATGCTGAGACAGTTTTAAACCATGATCTTCGCTCTATGGTAAGCGCAGATCCTCTGGGTATTTCGTGCTGATTTGCTGAGGTTACGGCAGATCGGCAGGTTACTTATGGCGTTTGCGCATCTGGATCGAGGCGCGGCGCGAAATTTCAGGTGGACGAGGCACATGCCTACGATACAACAGCTCATTCGCAAGCCACGCGAAAAACAGGGCAAACGCAATAAAGTACCGGCCATGCAGGCTTGCCCGCAAAAGCGAGGCGTTTGTACGCGTGTCTACACAACGACACCGAAGAAACCGAACTCGGCCATGCGTAAGGTTGCAAGGGTACGCTTGACCAACGGCTATGAAGTGACGAGCTATATTCCCGGCGAAGGTCATAACTTGCAAGAGCATTCCATTGTGCTCATTCGTGGTGGCCGCGTGAAGGATCTACCAGGCGTGCGGTATCACATTATTCGCGGCGTACTCGACACGCAAGGTGTGGGTTCGCGTCGTCAAAGACGGTCAAAGTATGGCGCCAAGCGTCCCAAGTAATTGGGGCGATTTGTCGTTCTGAACGACTGTTATGTGATCTTCGAATGAGGGTCGCTACTGTTGCCTGAAGCGCCTGCGTCAAGAGCAGCTTTGGCAATTTGGTTTTTGAGTTGACGCAAAAAGGAACAAGCACATGTCGCGTCGGCATAAGGCAGAAAAACGTGAAATTCTACCCGATCCCAAATTCGGCGATCTGGTATTGACCAAATTCATGAACGCCATCATGGAGCACGGCAAGAAGTCCGTGGCTGAGCGCATTGTTTATGGCGCTTTGGATCGGGTCGAGGAGAAGGCCAAATCTGAGCCGCTGGCGTTGTTTCGCCAAGCGTTGGAAAATGTGGCGCCGGCTGTCGAAGTGCGCTCCAGGCGCGTCGGCGGCGCGACTTATCAGGTGCCGGTTGAGGTGCGTACGGAGCGGCGTCAGGCGCTGGCAATTCGCTGGTTGATAGATGCAGCACGTAAGCGCAATGAAAATACAATGGTGGACAGGCTGTCTGGCGAAATGTTGGATGCGGCCAACTCCCGCGGTTCGGCAGTAAAGAAGCGTGAAGATACGCATAAGATGGCCGAGGCCAACCGCGCGTTCTCGCATTATCGCTGGTAACAACTGAGATTTTAAATTGTCCCGCAGTTGAGTGCTCTGAATTCAAATGCACGCGGGGCAGAGGGCTAAAGTTATGGCACGTAAAACACCGATCGAAGACTATCGTAATTTCGGCATCATGGCGCATATTGATGCTGGCAAAACCACGACCACCGAGCGGATTTTATATTATAGCGGAAAAAGCTATAAAATCGGCGAAGTGCATGATGGCGCCGCGACCATGGATTTCATGGAGCAGGAGCAAAAGCGCGGGATTACGATTACCTCTGCTGCGACCACTTGTTTTTGGAACGACAAGCGGATGAATATCATCGACACTCCCGGTCATGTGGACTTCACGATCGAAGTGGAGCGGTCTTTGCGCGTGCTTGACGGCGCTGTGTGTGTGCTCGATTCCAACCAGGGTGTAGAGCCGCAGACGGAAACCGTTTGGCGTCAGGGCGATAAATATAACGTGCCGCGCATTATCTTTTCCAACAAAATGGATAAGACCGGCGCAGACTTTTATATGTGCGTTGCTGATATCAAGGATAAGCTGGGCGCGCATTGCGTACCGCTGCAGATCCCTGTCGGCGCAGAAAACGACTTTAAGGGTGTTGTCGATCTTCTGAAAATGAAGGCGATCATTTGGGACGATGAAAAGCTTGGTGCGGAATATCACGAAGAAGAAATTCCTGATGATCTGAAAGAGACAGCAGAAAAATATCGCTCGGAAATGATCGAAGCTGCGGTTGAGCTTGATGACGATGTGATGGCGTCATATCTGGACGGCGAAGAGCCTGATATTGATACGCTGAAGCGTCTTATTCGTAAGGCAACCGTTAACAGCATTTTTTATCCAATGCTGTGTGGGTCTGCTTTCAAGAATAAGGGTGTGCAGCCTTTGCTCGACGCGGTGGTTGATTTTCTACCCTCGCCAGCTGACCGTGAAGCCTATACCGCGATCGATTTCAACACTGATGAGCCAACGCAGCGCAAGCCGCTGGACAGCGAGCCTTTGTCTTTGCTGGCGTTCAAGATCATGGACGACAAATATGGGTCCTTGACCTTCTGCCGGATTTATTCGGGCAAGATCGAAACCGGCATGAGCCTTTTGAATTCCTCGCGTGATAAACGCGAGCGGGTCGGCCGCATGGTGTTGATGCATGCCAATGATCGTGAGGATCTGTCGGAAGCTTTTGCAGGCGACATCGTCGCGCTGGTGAGTTTAAAGGATACGCGCACGGGGGAAACTCTTTGCGATCCCAATAAGCCGGTTATTCTGGAGAAGATGGAATTCCCCGCGCCGGTGATCGAGGTTGCGATTGAGCCAAAGACGAAAGCCGACCAGGAAAAAATGGGTCTGGCACTGGCTAAATTGGCAGTTGAGGATCCTTCGTTCTATGTTGGGACCGACCAAGAATCTGGTCAGACCATCATGAAGGGTATGGGCGAGCTGCATTTGGACATCAAGGTCGATATCTTGCACAAAACCTTCGGTGTCGAATGTACCGTTGGGGCGCCGCAAGTGGCTTACCGCGAAACGGTATCGCGGGTGGCGAATATTGACTACACCCATAAGAAGCAAACCGGTGGTACTGGACAATTTGCCCGTGTTA
The DNA here is from genome assembly GCA_024279745.1 of Alphaproteobacteria bacterium. Classification (GTDB taxonomy): domain Bacteria; phylum Pseudomonadota; class Alphaproteobacteria; order Rhizobiales; family Hyphomicrobiaceae; genus JAJRRE01. Next base: position 34 of record JAJRRE010000213.1, on the reverse strand, counting down.
AGCTCACGATTGAGCCTAATGAAAAAGGTTTGGG
>JAJRRE010000212.1 GCA_024279745.1 Alphaproteobacteria bacterium | reverse complement strand
GGGCTTTCAGGGCAAAGAACCGGCGCTACTTTTGAGAACGGTGTAAATGAAAAAAACTAGAAAAATCGGCGAGGAACAACGCGAGCCTCGTTCAGCTTTGGACAAAGCATTAGCGGTATTGGAAGTGGTCGCGTCACATCCGCAACCCGTCGGACTGCCCGATATGACTGCCAAACTGGGATTGCCGCGGCAAACGGTTCACCGGGTGTTGCAGCAGCTTGAAGCAAACGCTCTGGTGTTGCGGGATCCTGATCGCGAGCGGTTTTCTGTCGGGCCAAGATTTTCCCGTTTGGCGTTGATCGCGCTCAGCTCAAGCAATCAGACCGCTTCGGTGCGGGCCATCTTGAAGGAATTGGTTGAGGACGTGCAGGAGAGCTGCAATGTGGGCGTACTCGATGGGTTGGAATTTCATTATTTGGAGCGTGTCGATTGTCACTGGGCCTTGCGCATCCACATGCTAGCGGGCAGCCGCGTGCCGGCCTATTGCACATCGGGGGGCAAAGTCATGATGGCACATTTACCGCGCAAACAATGCGCGACCTTGATTAAGGTCTCGAAATTAAAACGCTATACCGACAATACGCTAACACGTACCGATAAGTTACAAATGGAATTCACCGCAATTCGAAAAAATGGCTTCGCGCTCAATGATCAAGAATATGCGATCGGAATGATTGGTGTAGCCGTGCCAATTTATGACAGCACCGGGCGGGTATTATCGGCGGTCGCCTTTCACGGCCCACAGCCGCGGTTTTCGGTTGGGCGGGCGCGAGAATGTGTGCCAAAGTTACAAGCTGCCGCCAAGCTCCTTTCGGCCATCTGGGGGTTGCAGGATATCCCCGGCAATGACATTGCAAAATCCAAACCGGATGTCGGTCAAGCCTCGCCTTGACGCACTGACAAATCTTCCGCAGCTAAGCTGAGCAGCGCGAAACAGCGCATTATTTTCAGTAGATTTGTCGGCAAGAGTGAATGTGTTCTTGACGAGCCAACATAGATTTGCTGTCCTGCAAGCTAAGTAATCGTGTCCGGTCTTCCCCTAGGTGCCACTAAACCAGGCATCTCGGCAATTGGCTGGGAGGACCTTGCGACTGGGCAAATCCCGGATAACACATCTTTCGTTGATTGGTAGGTGGGAGACTTCAAGATCACCACGACTAACAATGGGTTCTGCCTGAGAGGAGTGGCAAGACATGCTGGGAAAGCTCAAACAAATTTTCATCTCCTATGGCGCGCGCCAACACACGCCGACTGATTTTGTAATCGAATCGATAATTGCAGAGGTTCAAAAACTTCGCGACGAGGGATATCGCCTCGAGCATCGGCTCATAGACGCGAGTTATTGGATCTCTGAAAATGGCGAGATCCCATCAACTGTTGTAAATTTAATGGATCGCGCTGACGGTGCTATCATAATTTTGACACCTTCAGATGTTGGCGGGGCCGTTGACTTGGACGCAGGCGAACCTCGACTGCAACCGAGGGCGCGACAAAACGTGATCCATGAGTATGGGTTCCTTCAGGCTCGCCTCGCCCATCGAAATATAAAGGTTTTCGCAGACACAAGCGTCGAAATTCCTAGTAACTTGATTAGCTTCGCGCGCGTTTTATTGCCGCTGAGCGCGCTCGACAATCCTACGCGCGATCCCTCCGAAGGTGCAATAAACAGGAAAGATCTTAAAAAACAAATAGGAATCCATACACGGACGCTAGCAACGCAAACCATTCAAGTCACTCTGGCAAAAACTCCACCGTTCCTAGCACCTAATTGGCCAATCAATCTTACTGATTTTGTCCAATCGAAAGTGTCCGCCCGAGATGCTGACATTGCCACTGAGTGGGGCGAACTCTTCGAGGAGCTTGATGCACCACTCGATAGGTTGCTGGCCCTCTATGAGCGCATTGTCTTTGACCCTTATCTATACCCGTTGGACATTTGGTCAGCTGTGATGGAGGGCTTGACGCTCGACTTGGCGCAGGATGAAGCATCCCTAGAGATACTTAAGGGTCTGCATCACGTTCGTGACTATCAGGAGGGAGCTGCCAAAGAAAGGATGACCGCAAAGATTGGGCACTATGTTCTTGTCGGCGCAAAGCTCGATGGCATGATGTCTGGATTGACGCGCGCAATCTCATATGCCGATCAGTTTGCGACATTGGCTCCGATCGTCCATGTAGTTTTGCATGACTATCTCGGGCTTTGCCAGTTACGCAGGGCAAAAGAGATAGATCGAGCTAGGATCTCTTGGTGGCGCATTGGTAGCAAATTGCGCAAGAGAAAATTAGTCGCTGAATGGCTGGAGCGGGCAATCGAGTCTCTCGAACGTGTCGCTGCAATCGCTTCCGATCATGAAAATCACTCTCATCCTGTTTGGTTAGGTTTTTCACTGTTTAATCTCGCACGTGCTCAGCAGCAACGTTGGGACCTTGGTTTAGGCATTGAAGCAGATTGGCGGCGCACTTTGGATAATGCGATAGGCCGACGGGAGAAACTATCCACGACAGCCACAAATATACCCGAACGCATTCACATGGGGTTCACTGCTGAATACGTGCATGCATGCGTGCACAAGGCAAACAGTCTGCCACACAAGGAGGCGCAGCAAGTTTTGGAAGAATGTCGTCCGAGCTATGAAATTCTCAGGCAGTGGCGTGGGCCACGCTTCCCTCTTCGCACTGAAGTAGAGCAAGCCTTCCAAAATGCTTTAAGCAGTCAAGCATAGCTCAAACCAATTGGATTTCCCTTCCGCCTTGCAGCCATCGAACATCGTTCATTGCCGTCTGGCCGACCTGAAAACCGGAATTGGTGTAATGATGCAAGCGTTTTATGAACGCGCGACCATGTTACAATTATTGACCTGAGATCCGACTTCCCTCCAGTAAGAACGAAACGTCCCTGGGTGAACCGCCCCGGGTTTATCGGTGGCTCCAAAGATCGGACAATTGGAGCTATGGAACACAGCAAGAGAGCAAACAGAATTTCACCAGAGGTACGTGCAAGGGCCGTGCGGATGGTATTAGAGCATCAAAATAATTACGACAACCAATCAGCTGCGATTGCGGGAATAGCGGCCTATCGACCTCTAAAACTGCTACCAGCATCGGCGTCAGTTGCTGAGACCATTGTGTGAATTAATCGGCCAATAAGGCTCAGAACGGAAGCAGTCCCTTTTTTGTTTTTTTGAACAATGCCACTAATTCCATGGCACGGTTTCGAGATTTTTCGATCTCCGCCCTAGTCATGTGACGCGCGGATATTTTCAGGCCTTTTGCCGCATTTTTATAGCCGTTGAGTTCGGCCAATTTGAATAAGAGATGTGCTCTGATGTAGTTTTGCGCGACGACCTTACCGCCAATGTATTTAACACCCAAATTGAACAGCGAAGTGCCGTGCCCACGATTTGCCGCCTTCTTATACCATTTCAATGCTTGCCTTTCGTCCCGCCCGACCCCTCGTCCAAACTCATATTTAGTGGCCAAATTAAATTGCGCGCCGAAATTTCCACGTAGAGCCGCCTTGGTGTACCAAAAGATGGCCTTCTCACTATTTTTACCGCCCCCTCGTCCCTCGTCGTAGAGGGAGCCCAATACGGACTGGGCCCTTACATCTCCTCCCTCGGCAGCTTTCTGGCACCATATTCGTGCTTGTTTATCGTCCTTGGCTGTCCCCATGCCGCTAATGTACATCGAGCACAAATGCCATTGGGAGGCCACTTCGCCCCCGATAGCCGCCTTACGATAATTATCGAACGCCTTGTTGGCGTCCCGAATCACTCCATGACCATCTTGATACATATGCCCCAACCAGTGCCGAGCTTCGGGATGCCCTTCCTTTGACAATTTGAGAAAGAGCTTAAGCGCTACTTCGTAATTGCCAGTTTTGCGAGCATCCAGAGCCTTGATGAATTCAATATTTGCTATGGTCTCAAGGATTTTTTGTTTTTCTTTTTTAAGTTTGATATTTTTGAGTTTCCGCGTGCTTTGCCTGGTTTTGATTTTGGCAATTTTTTTGGCGATAACTGCTCGCTCATCGTCAATGCGATTAATGAGGGCATCAATCATTTTTTTGTTCACTGGTTGTGCGCGAAATTTTTCAAGCCTTGTGATTTGAGCTAACGCCACATCTGCGTCAGCGGCACCTAGTCTTTTTGCTTGTTGATACCAAACTTTCGCAGCCCCCAAGTCTCTCCTGGTTCCCAGTCCTTTATGATACATATACCCAGTCAATAAATTTGCACGGCCATGCCCCCGTTTGGCAGCAAGTTTATACCATTTTAGCGCCGATTTGAGATCTTTAGCGGTTCCTGTTCCAAGACGATAAAGAGAGGCTAATTTGTATTGGGCTTGTGCATTGCCTTTTTTCGCTGCTTTACGATACCAGGTTACTGCCACCGCTACATCCTTGGGAATGCCCTGACCGGATGCATACATGGTGCCCAGGAGTTCTTGAGCTTTTGGGTGACCCCGCTTAGCGGCCTTTCGAATCCATTGGATTGCCTTTTTGTAATCCCGGCCCACGCCCTGGCCGAAATAGTACATAAATCCTAGATTTGCCTGGGCGTTTACAATTCCTTGCGTCGCGGCTTTACGAAACCACTTAACGGCTTTACCGTAGTCTCGTGCTACACCTTGCCCCCTGAAATAGAGCAATGCCAATTGATCCTGAGCCCAAGCATTCCCCTGAGCGGCGGCTTTGCGGTGCCAAACCGCAGCCGCTGCCGTATTTCTTGGAACGCCCTGCCCACTGATATATTTGATTGCCAGATTAAATTGAGCACTCGCATTTCCCTGCTTTGCAGCCTT
>JAJRRE010000211.1 GCA_024279745.1 Alphaproteobacteria bacterium | reverse complement strand
GCTGGGCAAAAATGTTCACTCGCAATTCGTCGTGCCGTGGGGGCGCAGCTGTAAGTGATTGGAATACAAAAATTTATGTGGTTTGGGCGCGGCTTTGTAGTGGCGTTGGCGGTGCTGCTTGGGCTGCGTGCAGGCGTTGCGTTCGCACAAACGAGCTTTGAAACCACAATCACCTCGCCAGCCATACCGACCGATCCCAGGCCCCGAACCGCCGTCCCGACTGAGATCCGCGGCAGCCAGGATTTTCCGTTGCAGTCTGCTACTGGCGTAGCCAGCGGCGCGGCTAGTAGCGCGGGCAATGGATCAGCAGCGACAATTGTACTGCCGTCAACTACGCGCGATAGTCTGCGCAGCGGTCGCGGTCGCGGTAGCGGTGGCGCAAGGCCCGGCAGTGGGTTTGACCCCATTCTACCCGATAGATCGGGCGCCCGGCGTGCAGGGGCGCAGCAAGACGGCGATCTGACACCAAACATTGCGCCGCCGCCGCAGGACGGAATTATTACTGTCGGCGAACCGCAAGGTCTGCTTGACGGCGAGGACCCAACCAAGGTCGATGGTCGCGCGCCCGAAGATATCGCTGCGTTTAACGCGCCGCCCGCCGGTTATGACCCGGCCGCATTTGACCTTGAAATCTCGCCCGCGCTGGATCGGCGTCCCGGGCAATTGTTCCGGTTCGAGCCCTATCAGGCTATCGGCATTCGTATCGGTAGTTTTGTGCTGTTCCCGCAAGTCGAGACAGCGTTGGCACACACAAACAATGTGTTCTCCTCGCCGCGTGGGCGGTCCGATACGGCATTGGAAGTCGCGCCGGGGTTGCGGCTCGTCTCCAATTGGAAGGTTCACGCGCTTGAGCTGAATGCAAGCGGGCGCACAAGTTTCCACCGGAATTTTACAACCGAGAACGAGCGCAGCTATCAGCTCGATGCGCGCGGGCGGCTCGACATCACCCGGCGTACAAACATCGAAGGGTTGGCGCGCCGCGCTGTCAGCCAGGAAAGCCGCAGCGGCGCCAATAGCACATTGAGCGCAGGTCAAAACCGCACCGATATTGTAACGGATACGCTCGCGCTAACCGGCAACCATCGGTTTAATCGCTTGTCCTTGCAATTGCGCGGCGCGGTTCAACAGATTAATTATGCACCCGCTGAGGTCAATATTGCGGCGCCACCGGCACCGCCGGTTTTTGCCCGTGTGGATGAGCGCGATTACCGCACGCGCGATCTGGGGTTGCGGACCAGTTGGGAGTTTAAACCAACCCTGACGGTCTTTGCGGATCTGCGCTTGCGCCAGCGGATCTATGACCGGTTGCAAGGCGGTGTTAATCGCGACAGCTCAGGCAAACAATGGCGCGCTGGGGTATCATTCGGTACGAGCGGTGCTTATTTGCGCGGTGAGATCTCTGCTGGCTATGGCAATCGCAGACCCGATCAGCGCTCACTGGCGCCGATAGACGCGTTTTTGTTCGATGCCAATCTGGCATGGCGCATGAACGCCTTAACGTCGCTGCTGTTTACCGCCAATACCGATTTCACCGAGACCACTTTGGCAGGCGCCAGCGCTGGTCTGACGCGCACGGCGGGTATATCGGTTCGCCATTCTTTCCGGCGTAACCTAATCGGAACGGTTGGCATAAATCATTCGCGCGTTAGCTATCAAGGCGCCGGAGTAAGCGAGGCCACCACAACCGCATCTGCCGGATTGGAATATTCGATCAATCGTACTGTGCAGCTGTTTGGCAGCTATAATCACAGTGTCTTTAACTCCAACCAGCCTGGCAGCGACTATCGGGGCGATGATATTCGCATCGGCATGAGGCTGCGCAGATAAAGACGTGGGTTAACCGCTGGTCACGATAATCACGATACCGGCGGCCAGTATGAGCGAGGCAAGCAGGCGGCGAACTATTGAACCTTCGCGCAGGTAATAACCGCCCAGAATGACAGACACCGGGATCGATGCCTGACGCACCGCAGTGACCGCCGCGACCTCGCCGCCCAGCTGGTAGGCATAGAGAATGAGATAATAAGAGGTGTAGGCTATCAGTCCCGGCAGGATCAGATAGGGCGCCAGTTTGGCTAAGGATGAGATTGTTGCGGGCGCCGCAGAAGGGTCTCGTGTTAGATGTCGCCGCTTGAGCAGATATTTGGTGATAAAGAACGGGGTGAGCATTCCTTCGACCCAGAACATCTGAACCTGCGGCGTTATAATCTGCATCATCTGGCTGTCGGCAAAAGAATAGATGCCGGTGCCGGACATGGCGGTTAGCGCCAGGGCAAGGGTTGCGCGGTCATCCAGGATTTGACTGCCGCGCCGATAAAGCAGGATAAAACCGCCGGCGACCGCCATGGCAATACCCAGCAAGACAAGCGGGTCGTAACTGCGGCCCAAAAACGCCATGCCGACAATGACAATGAACACCGGCGAGGAGCGAATGATCGGATAATAGGCCGACAGATCGCCGCGCTGCAATGTCGCTGTCAGACATGTGCCATAGAGAATTTGCCCGCATAAGGATAGGCCAAGCAGCGGCAACACCTGGCCTGCGCTCGCCAGATCATTGCCCAGATAAAGCGCATGAGAAAGCCCCGACAGGCTCATCATCGCGGTCAGGCCGATATAAGCCAGTTCTGTATCAACGTGGCGCTTAAGCAGAAGATTCCACAAGGGATGCAAGAGGGCCGAGATCAGAACAAAAATGGCTATGGTACTGGTCAAGCAGTATCCTAATTGTCTTGGCGAACGGTGCCCGCTGGCAAACAAGTAAGTTGTCAGGCAGAATGTCAGGCGCGCTGGACCGTGACAAGCCCCTTACCCCAGACCGAACCTAAGATGTCGCACAAGCTCCCTCCGGCAGTGTCCGCGAAAGGCCTCACTACCACAAGGAGGCACACTACAAATTGAGTTTGAGGACGCCGCTGGCATCGTTATGCTGGCGATGTCTAAATCCGTGCAGTAAAGCGCGGCACATTTGAACAAGGAATTTGTGGTGACACTATCGGCGCATTTGATTTATGCAATGGCCTGGCTCGGGTTTGGCGTTGCGCATTCCGTGCTGGCGGGACCTACGGCCAAGGCGGCATTGCGGCCCCTGCTCGGGCGCGGCTATCGGCTTGGCTACAATATTTTTGCCCTGCTGACGTTTGCTCTGGTGGCTTATGGGATGCGGGCGGTGCTGACAGGCTCGCTTGGCGTTTATGATCTCACGCCGTCCATGCTTTGGGGGTTGCGCGGCATGATCATTTTGGGCGGGCTTATATTCCTGGCGGCTTTAGCGCAATATGATCTGGGCCGGTTCGCCGGTGTGACGCAATTATTCGAGCCCCGTAGCGATGAAACCGTTGAAGAGCTGCATTTGAGCGGGATGCACCGCTTTGTCCGCCATCCGCTTTATACCGGCGCGCATCTATATTTCTGGGGCTCGATCCGCTCCGAGTTCGATCTGGTAACGGCGATTTGGGTTAGCGCCTATTTCATTATCGGCTCTCATTTCGAAGAGCAAAAACTGATTGCCGACTATGGCGAGGATTATCGGCGCTACAAAGCCCGCGTGCCGTCTGTGATCCCCTGGCGTGGCCGCGCGATTTAGCTTTATCCAGCGCGGGGGAGTGTTTTATTCTAAGCAAAATGACAGGCGACCTGGTGGTTATCGTCATCGGGCTGCGCGGCAAGCGTTGGCGTATGCGACGCGCATATGTCCTGCGCCCTGGGGCAGCGGGTGCGAAACACACAGCCGGACGGCGGAGCAAGCGGGCTTGGCAATTCGCCTTTGAGAATACCGTTCTGTTGTGAACGCTCAAGTTTTTGGCGCTCAAGTTTTGGGTCGGGGATGGGCACGGCCGCAATCAGTGCCCGCGTATAAGGATGACGCGGGGCGGCAAACAGCGCATCGCGCGGGGCGATCTCCATTACTTT
>JAJRRE010000210.1 GCA_024279745.1 Alphaproteobacteria bacterium | reverse complement strand
GCGGGGAGCAAAGCTCCCGGTGGGGGATGCTAGCAATAAACTCGGAGCCATCACAGCTCGGCCCCTTCGGCTCCAGCCCTGTTCTCAAACCCGAGCAAGCCAGCGGCGCTTTATGCGCCCAGCGGCCAAAGGCCGCCGCCGACCGTTCGGCGCGCCCTCGCAGGCGCAGGCGGCTTTGCCGCCGGTGCGCGCCGTGAGAGCAAGGATACGCGCGAAACGGTTCGCGGGGAGCAAAGCTCCCGGTGGGGGATGCTAGCAATAAACTCGGAGCCATCACAGCTCGGCCCCTTCGGCTCCAGCCCTGTTCTCAAACCCGAGCAAGCCAGCGGCGCTTTATGCGCCCAGCGGCCAAAGGCCGCCGCCAACCGTTCGGCGCCCTCGCTGGCGCAGGCGGCTTTGCCGCTGGTGCGCGCCGTGAGAGAAATAAAACAGCAAAGGCCCGTGATCTATCACAGCAGTCGTTCTGCCTCACGGTGCTGATCCATGCCAAAAGGCATGGGCACCTGCGGCGGCGCGCGAAACGGTTCGCGGGCGAACATTGTTCGCCGTGGTGCCTGTTAGCAAAAATCACAGCTCCATCACAGCTCGGCCCCATCGGCTCCAGCCCTGTTCTCAAACCCGAGCAAGCCAGCGGCGCTTTATGCGCCCAGCGGCCAAAGGCCGCCGCCGACCGTTCGGCGCGCCCTCGCAGGCGCAGGCGGCTCTGCCGTTGGTGCGCGCCGTGAGAGCAAGGATGGGCGCGAAACGGTTCGCGGGGAGCAAAGCTCCCGGTGGTGCAGGCCAGAAACACTCGAGTTCTACCACAGCTCGGCCCCTTCGGCTCCAGCCCTGTTCTCAAACCCGAGCAAGCTCCCGTCGCGACTTTTTTGTTTGTCGGCGCAGGTTGGAATTAAGCTGGAGGCAAAGACAGGAATCGTTTTCACCACCTTAACAACCGAGAGAGAATAGCGCCGACGGGCGACCGGGCTGCAAGCGCAGCCCCGGGCCTCAGGCCCGCCCTGCCGGAGGGCTACTTCGCCCGTGAGGCAAAAGATGTCCGCGTTTTGCGGCAGCCCAGATCGGGATAGCGGATTAGATATTGCTGCTCGAAGGTGTCATCGCCGTCGAGCGGGGCCGGGCGCCAATAGCGGAGCCGCACGCGGGCCAATCCGTCGCCGTGAAAGCCGAGCAATTTGGCAGCAGCCGGTGACATATCAATGATGCGGCCGGGAACAAAGGGACCGCGGTCATTGAGGCGCAGGAAGATGCGGCACCCATTGGATAAATTGGTCACTTCGGCGATTGCGGGCAGCGGCAGGGTTGGGTGCGCGGCCACCAGGGCGGTGGTATCTTCCAGCTCGCCGTTGGCGGTGCGGTTGCCATGCAAGGATAACGATATATAGCTGGCGATGCCGGTGTGGTCATAGCTGGGGTCTGCATGGGGCACATAATAGCGCCCGAACTTCCAGTAGGGATTGCCGACAAAGCGTTTGCCGCCGCCCTTTGGTAGAGGCGTGATCGGACCGCGAAACATTTTACTGAAAAGGCTCGTGCCAGGTACCGGAATACTGGCGATGGTGCCACAGCCTGCTAATGTGCCAAGAAATACGGCTGCGGCCGTAACCTTGATCGTGGCGGCGGCGGCGCCGAACCGGAAGCAATAAGATCTAAATCGTTTACTGACGGACGAAAGCAAATCGAACATATCTGAACCAATACGCTGGGCGCGAGTGTGCGCTGGAACACAACTTTAAGTTGCATCAGAGTGAGAGGTCAGGGTAAATAAATGGTTAAGATAGTGGCGACAACGGGCAAATCTATCGGCAAGGTCAATGATTGGGACGCAAGTCGCAGAGTTTGGGTCGATGCAATTTCTTGGCTGCTCCAGCGCAAAATACGCATTTACGTTGGTGAGTGGCTGGACAAATTCGGCTGGTTGTCGCATCACTTGAGGCAGCAGTCAGCAGTCTTTGACGCAGCTCAACGACTGTTTCATTTCACCAGTTCATTTCCTTTGGACGTGTTCTTACGGTTTATCGCGGGAAAAAGAGACATATGTCATCCCTTTTGAGCGAATATCTACCCATCGCCGTGTTCATTGGCGTGGCGCTGGCGATTGGCTTGGCGCTGATGATTGCGCCTTTTCTGGTCGCGGTGAACAATCCCGACCCGGAAAAAGTATCGGCCTATGAATGCGGCTTTAATTCATTCGATGATGCCCGCATGAAATTTGACGTGCGGTTTTATCTGGTCGCTATCTTGTTCATTATTTTCGATCTGGAAGCGGCGTTTTTGTTTCCCTGGGCTGTGTCGTTTCGCGAGATAGGCGATCTTGGCTTTTGGTCGATGATGGTGTTCTTGGCCGAGCTGGCCATCGGTCTGGCTTATGCATGGAAAAAGGGGGCACTGGAATGGGATTGATCAAGCCTGAAGGGACATTGGGGCCCAGCCCGTTTTATGCGCAGCCCAGTGATGCCGGTTTGGTGGCAAGCGTTGCAACTGCAAAGGGCGGCGCAACCGGAACCGCTGCCGATGCCGCTTATTTCACACAAATATCCGATGAGCTGGGCGATAAAGGTTTTTTGGTCACCTCGACCGACGATCTCATTAACTGGGCGCGCACGGGGTCGTTGATGTGGATGACATTCGGTCTGGCTTGCTGCGCCGTTGAGATGATGCAGGCCGCCATGCCGCGCTATGATCTGGAACGCTTTGGCTTTGCGCCGCGCGCGTCCCCGCGCCAGTCCGATGTAATGATTGTTGCCGGCACGTTGACCAATAAAATGGCCCCGGCCTTGCGCAAGGTCTATGACCAGATGCCCGAGCCGCGTTATGTCATCTCCATGGGCTCGTGCGCCAATGGCGGCGGCTATTATCACTATTCTTATTCGGTGGTGCGTGGCTGTGATCGGATTGTGCCTGTTGATGTCTATATTCCTGGTTGCCCGCCAACCGCCGAAGCGCTGGTCTACGGCGTGCTATTGCTGCAAAAGAAAATCCGCCGCACCGGAACCATAACAAGATAACAGGCAGGGCCGAACGGCGCCGCTCGTGCCGGCCAGTTCAAACAATGAGGGCCTCAAAAGGTTGAGTATGGACGATAGTTTTACAGAGCTGGGCGATTATATCGATGCCAAAATCGGCGATGCCCTGATGTCCCGGCAAACGGCATTTGGCGAGTTGACGGTTGTCGTGGCGCGCGATCAAATCGTACAAATCATGCGGTTTTTGCGCGATGACCCGCGCTGCCGTTTTGAATGTCTGATTGATATTTGCGGCGTTGACTGGCCGGCGCGCAAACGGCGCTTCGATGTCGTTTATCATCTGCTGAGCCCGCGCCGCAATACGCGCATCAGGGTCAAGCTGGAAACCGACGAGGCAACGCCGGTGCCGAGCATTGTCGAGACCTTTCCCGCCGCCAATTGGTTTGAGCGCGAAGCCTACGACATGTACGGGATATTGTTTTCCGATCATCCCGATTTGCGCCGTCTGCTCACCGATTATGGCTTTGAAGGCCATCCCTTGCGCAAAGATTTCCCGCTCACCGGCTTTGTTGAGCTGCGCTATGACGATGAGCAAAAGCGCGTTGTCTATGACAAGGTAAAACTGATGCAGGAGTTTCGTAATTTCGACTTTGAGAGCCCCTGGGAAGACGCCAAATATTTGCTGCCGGGCGATGAGAAGGCGGGGGAATGAGACACAATGGCTGAATCGGAAATTCGAAACTTTAATATCAACTTTGGGCCGCAGCATCCCGCCGCCCATGGTGTGCTGCGACTGCTGCTGGAGCTTGATGGCGAAGTGGTCAAGCGCGTCGATCCGCATATCGGGTTGTTGCATCGCGGCACCGAAAAACTGATCGAGCAAAAAAGCTATATGCAGGCGATCCCTTATTTCGATCGGCTTGATTATGTCGCGCCGATGAACCAGGAGCACGCCTTTTGCATGGCGGCGGAGAAGCTGCTTGGCCTTGCGGTGCCGCGCCGCGGCCAGCTTATTCGCGTGCTGTTTTGCGAAATCGGCCGGATTTTATCGCACCTTTTAAATGTCACCACGCAGGCCATGGATGTGGGCGCGCTGACGCCGCCTTTGTGGGGCTTTGAAGAGCGCGAAAAACTGATGGTGTTTTATGAGCGCGCGTCGGGCTCGCGGATGCACGCAGCTTATTTCCGGCTTGGCGGTGTGCGCCAGGATCTGCCGCCCGAGCTAATCCAGGACATCTATGACTGGTGCGATCCGTTCTTAAAAGTGTGCGACGACATCGAGGGCCTGCTGACCGACAACCGGATTTTCAAACAGCGCAATGTCGATATTGGCGTTGTCACCCTGGACGAATGTTTCGCCTGGGGGTTCTCCGGTGTCATGGTGCGCGGCTCGGGCGCGGCCTGGGATTTGCGCAAAAGCCAGCCCTATGAATGCTATGACGAATTTGAGTTCGATATTCCGGTTGGCAAAAACGGCGACTGTTATGACCGGTATCTGATCCGCATGATCGAAATGCGCGAATCCATCAAGATCATGAAGCGCGCCATTGAGCATTTGCAGGTCGAGGGCGGGCAGGGGCCGGTAGCGGCTGAGGACAGTAAAGTCGTGCCGCCACCCCGGGCGCAAATGAAGCGCTCGATGGAAGCGCTGATCAATCATTACAAGCTGTATACCGAAGGCGTACATCTGCCTGAAGGCGAAGTTTATACCGCCGTTGAAGCGCCCAAGGGTGAATTCGGCGTCTATCTGGTGTCCGATGGCTCCAACAAACCCTATCGGTGCAAGATCCGGGCGCCCGGCTTTGCGCATCTGCAGGCAATGGATTTCCTCAATCGCGGGCACATGCTGGCGGACGTTTCTGCCATTATGGGCTCGCTTGATATTGTGTTCGGCGAGGTAGACCGATGATAGGGGCAGATTGCAGCGGTAACCATACTGGTTCACCAAGCTGCAAAAAGCCGATTGCTTTGCTAAACAGAACAAATGGGCCCGATATCGAGCCAGACCGGTTGGAGCTGTAGGGGCGTCATTTGTGATTGCTTCAGGCTTCAAAGCGTTTGGTGATTTGGGATGTTCGGGGCAAAGCAAATAGGGAGTTTAGGGTATGTATGATGACGGCACGGCACTTATGCCGGTGGATGCGATGTATGTATGGGCAGTGATCAGTTTCGGTCTGGGGCTGTCATTGGCTAGCTATCACTGGTTTGCCCGGCGCAATAACTGGTCCATGGGCGAAGTGCAGGCTCACCATGTGTCGATTGCCGTTTTCATCGGCATTTGCGCCATGATCCCGGCACTCTTGTTCGCCGCCGCGCGCTGGCAGGAATTTGGCGGCTGGTCGATCCCGCTTGTCGGCTTGGCGCTTGGATTGTTTTTTACGGCAATTTTGCGGTTTTATTCGCAGATCTCGCTGTTTCTTGCTCCCATGGCAGCTGTCATGCTGTCTTTCATCTGGTATATGAGGTGACGGCCTAAAGCCGGACGAATTGTTCGGTGATCTGAGGCGTTTGCAATCGTTGTTGGACGTTGCGATTGGCCCCGGTCGACGACTGCCGTCATTCACGCGAAAAGAGACTGAATAAATGAGCGTTCGCAGACTTGATCCCAGCCAACCGGCCAGCTTTACCTTTAGCGCAGACAATGAAGCCTGGGCTCGTGCAACCATCGCCAAATTTCCTGAAGGCAAGCAAGCCTCCGCTGTGATTGGCCTGCTGTGGCGCGCGCAGGAACAATCGGGCGGCTGGCTGCCGGAACCGGCCATTCGTACTGTCGGCGAGATGCTTGATATGGCCCATATTCGGGTGCTCGAAGTGGCGACCTTCTACACCATGTTTCAGCTTTCGCCCGTCGGCAAGAAAGCCCATATTCAGGTTTGCGGCACCACACCTTGCATGTTGCGCGGCTCTGAAGCGCTAATCGAAGCGTGCAAAAAACGCATTAATGAGCAGCCGCACAAATTGTCGCCCGATGGCAATTTTTCCTGGGAAGAAGTGGAATGTCTGGGCGCTTGTGTGAACGCCCCGCTCATTCAGGTCGGCAATAAGCTTTATGAGGATCTGACGCCGGAAACTCTGGGCGATGTTATGGACGCTTTTGCGCGCGGCGAAACTCCCGAAGCAGGGCCCAGAATTGAGCGCGACTTTAGTGCGCCAATCGGCGGCGCCACAACATTGAACCAGCCAGGTTTTTATGAAGAGCTGGCGGTGCGCTTCGCCGATACGGGCAATAGCGCCGGGGCAGAACCTGTAGCCAGTCCCCCCGATGAAAATAAATCGAATGCCGGGCCGGCAGCGGCTTTGAACGAGGCGGTTAAGGTTACCGGCCCCGATACAGCGCGCGGCGCCAGTTCAATCGCAGCTGGTGCAGCCACGGCAGCGCTGACTTTGGCGGGTACCGATGCGTCTGCTACGAGCGCTGCTGACGAGGCTGACGAGGCTGGCAAGCCGGCAGCTCTGGCAGGGCCGCGCGGTGGCCAGGCCGATGATCTCAAACGCATTAGCGGCGTCGGTCCCAAGATCGAAGGCATCTTGAATGAGCTGGGGATATTCCATTTCGATCAGGTCGCAAATTGGTCGCGCGAGACCACGCAATGGGTCGATAATTATCTCAGCTTTAAAGGCCGGATTGATCGCGAGGACTGGATAGCGCAGGCCAGAAAACTGGCTGCGGAATAGGGGTGAGAAACAAAAACATGCTGCAAGATAAAGACCGGATATTTCTCAATCTCTATGGCCAGCACGATTGGGGGCTGAAAGGCGCGCGTTCGCGCGGCGCCTGGCATGGCACCAAAGAATTTATCGACAAGGGCCATGACTGGATTATCAATGAGGTCAAATCGTCGGGCCTGCGCGGGCGCGGCGGTGCCGGGTTCCCCACGGGGCTCAAATGGTCGTTCATGCCCAAGGAAGATCCGCGGCCGAGTTTTCTCGTCATCAATGCCGACGAGTCTGAACCGGGCACCTGTAAGGATCGCGAGATACTGCGCCACGATCCGCATTTGCTGGTTGAAGGCGCGCTGCTTGCCTCTTTCGCCATGCGCGCCCATGTTTGCTATATCTATGCGCGCGGCGAGTTCATTCATGAGCGCGAACGGTTGCAGGCGGCGATTGATCAGGCCTATGAGGCGCGGTTGATCGGCAAAAACAATGTCCATGGCTGGGACTTTGAATGTTATGTCGCCCATGGGGCAGGCGCTTATATTTGCGGCGAAGAAACCGCCCTGTTGGAAAGCCTTGAAGGCAAGAAGGGCCAGCCGCGCTTAAAGCCGCCTTTCCCGGCCAATTGCGGCCTTTACGGCGCGCCGACCACGGTCAACAATGTCGAGAGCATTGCCGTTGCGCCTGATATCCTGCGGCGCGGCGCGGCATGGTTCAATGGGCTGGGCAAACCCAATAATGTCGGCACCAAGCTGTTTTGTATCTCAGGCCATGTCGAACGCCCCTGCACCGTCGAAGAAGAGATGGGCATTCCTTTGCGCGAGCTGCTCGACAAGCATTGCGGCGGCGTGCGCGGCGGTTGGGATAATCTACTCACGGTAATCCCCGGTGGCTCGTCGGTACGCTGTTTGCGCACCGACGTGTGCGCCGACATCACCATGGACTTTGACGCGCTGGGCAAGGAAGGCTCCGGCCTCGGCACAGCAGGCGTCATCGTGATGGATAAATCCACCGACATCATCAAGGCCATTGCCCGCCTGGCCTATTTCTACAAACATGAAAGCTGCGGACAATGTACCCCCTGCCGCGAAGGCACAGGCTGGATGTGGCGGGTGCTGACGCGCATGGCCGAGGGGCGCGCCGAAAAACGCGAAATCGATATGCTGTTTGAGGTCTCCAAACAGGTCGAGGGGCACACGATCTGCGCACTTGGCGATGCCGCCGCCTGGCCGGTGCAAGGGCTGATCAACAATTTCCGCCACGTTATTGAAGCGCGCATCGATCAATATAGCGCGCGTGCGGCGAGCGATGGTGCCGTGACGTCAAAGCAGGTCGAAGCGGCACACTAGGCGGCGGGCTCAAAGGGGCGGTCGTTGGGCCACTTTCGACTGGTGTAGGCGACAGGAAAAAGCTGATGGACGTTAACAGTTGGAGGAAGCCAAACCCATGCATCTGGCGCAGTTGAATATCGCCGAGCTGAAATACCCGATTAGTGA
This sequence comes from Alphaproteobacteria bacterium, assembly GCA_024279745.1. Classification (GTDB taxonomy): domain Bacteria; phylum Pseudomonadota; class Alphaproteobacteria; order Rhizobiales; family Hyphomicrobiaceae; genus JAJRRE01. Next base: position 3,020 of record JAJRRE010000210.1, on the reverse strand, counting down.
TCCGCGTCTTTCGGGTTTCGTTGATAATCTTGCGCGCATCAATGCGCTGGCGGAGCGCTGCGACGGTTTTGTCTGGCGCTTGCAGGATGCGGGCGGCGATGCAACACGTATCAAGAGCCCCTGGCCTGAAAACATGATTGTCAATATGAGCGTTTGGCAGACGCCCGAAGCCCTTGAGCAATTCGTCTGGAACACGGTGCACAAGCAGATTTACAAACAGCGCGCCGAATGGTTTGAAACACTCAATTCCCATCATTTTGTTATGTGGTGGGTGGCACAGGGGCATGAGCCGTCGCTGAATGAGGCCAAGGCGCGGCTTGATCATTTGGACGCCCATGGAAACGACGGTTTTGCGTTTAACTGGTCGCATCTGCCAAATGTTAAACTGTGGCAGAGCGAGGCTTGCGCTTGAATGTTTGAGTTGCGCGCGAATATGCGGGCAAAGCATTGACCTTGCGGCCTGAAAAGGCGAAACAAGGGGGAACGGTTTTGATGTTGCGATGCAGTATGTGTCGGCTATAGTCAGACCGGTGGCTAAGCGAGGATTTGGGTTGGTAAATCGGGCTGCAAATTGGTTCGGGCGCAGGGGGCGCGCGGACAACAATGTAACAGGTCGGCAGCCGTGCTAAATCGGCGGCGGCGCTGGGCAGCAGGCCAACGGGTTAACCAGCCGGCGCAAACAGTGCTGGGCAGCCAGCAGTAGTGTAAGGGCAGGATTAGGGGCGACATGCCAAAACTGAAGATTGACGGCGAAGAAATCGAGGTCGAGGACGGCATTACAGTGCTGCAGGCCTGCGAACAGGCAGGCGTGGCGATCCCGCGATTTTGCTATCATGAGCGTCTGTCCATCGCCGGTAATTGCCGCATGTGTCTGGTTGAAGTCGTCGGCGCGCCCAAGCCTGTCGCCTCCTGCGCCATGGGGGTCAACGATCTGCGTCCCGGCCCAGACGGTCAGCCGCCCGAAGTGGTCACCACATCACCGCTGGTCAAGAAGGCGCGCGAAGGGGTGATGGACTTTTTGCTGATCAATCATCCGCTCGATTGCCCGATTTGCGATCAGGGCGGCGAATGCGATTTGCAAGATCAGGCGCGCAGCTTTGGCGGCGGCTTAACGCGCTACGATGAAAACAAACGCGCCGTAGAACAGAAATATCTCGGGCCGCTGATCAAGACGGTGATGACGCGCTGCATTCACTGCACGCGCTGTGTGCGCTTTATGACCGAGATCGCCGGTGTTGAAGAACTTGGTCTGCTCGGGCGCGGTGAGGACGCGGAAATAGCCACTTATCTTGAGCGCGGTTTAATGTCGGAACTCTCCGCCAATGTGATCGATCTGTGCCCTGTCGGCGCGCTGACCAATCGCCCTTACGCCTTTGTTGCGCGGCCCTGGGAGCTGAAAAAAACCGAGACCATCGATGTTATGGACGCAGTCGGTTCCGCCATTCGCGTCGATACGCGCGGGCGCGAAGTCATGCGCGTGCTGCCGCGCAATAATGATGCGGTCAATGAAGAATGGATTTCTGACAAGACCCGCCATGTGGCAGACGGTCTGCGTGCGCAAAGGCTCGATCAGCCCTATGTTCGTGGCACTGATGGCAAATTACAGGCGGCCAGCTGGGACGACGCGCTTGCGGCGATTGCCGCAAAGATGAAAGCCACGGCGCCGGAGCGGATCGGCTTTGTTGCCGGTGATCTTTGTGCCGCCGAAGAGATGTTCGCGCTGCAGGGGCTGGCGGCCTCATTGGGATCACCCAATATCGATTGCCGGCAGGATGGCGCCAAGCTTGATCCGGCATTGGGCCGTGGCAGCTATGTGTTCAATTCCACGATTGAAGGTCTTGAAGCCGCCGACGCAATTTTACTGGTTGGCTGCAATCCGCGCATTGAAGCGGCGGTGATGAATGCGCGCATTCGCAAGCGCTGGCGGCAGGGCAATTTGCGCATCGCCGTGATTGGCGAGCAGGCGGATCTCAATTACCCCTATGATTATCTGGGCGCGGGTCCGCAGACCCTCTATGACGTGGCCGAAGGCAATCATGATTTTGCTGGCGTGCTACGTGAAGCGGCCCACCCAATGGTGATTGTTGGTGCTGGCGCTATGGCGCGCAGCGATGGTCAGATGGTGCTGGCCCTGGCCGCGCGAATTGCTGAAGCGGCACGAGAGGGTTGCGATAAGAATTGGTGCTCGTTCAATGTGCTGCACACCGCCGCCTCGCGGGTTGCCGGTCTTGATCTTGGCTTGGTACCGGGCGAAAACGGCAAGGATGTCGCCGGTATGATCGCCGCTGGGACCGCCGGCGATTTGGATGTGCTGTATCTGCTAGGTGCCGATGAGCTGGATCTGTCGGCGCTCAAGGCGTCGTGCTTTGTCATCTATCAAGGCACCCACGGCGATGCTGGCGCGCATCAGGGCGATGTTATTTTGCCGGGCGCGGCCTATACGGAAAAAAACGGCACCTATGTCAATCTGGAAGGGCGAGCGCAACTGGCCCTGCGCGCCGGCTTCCCGCCAGGCGACGCCAAAGACGACTGGGCGATCCTGCGGGCACTGTCGGGCGCAATGGGCGCGCCCCTGCCTTATGATAGTTTGAGCGCTTTGAGCGCGGCGATGATCGGGCAAACCCCGAGCCTGGGCGCCCTGGACGATATCGCGCCGGTTGATAAATCTAATCTGGAAGCGTTGGCGGTGATGGGCGGCTCGCTGGTTGATGAGCCCTTTGTCAATGCCATTGCCGATTTTTATCTCAGTAATCCAATCGCGCGCGCCTCGCAGGTTTTGGCCGAGTTGAGCGCTATGAAAAAATCGATGTATAGTCCTGCCGGTACGGCGCAAGGTAATGAGAATAAGGGTTGAATGGACGACATGTCTGAGCGCTTGTTAACATGGTGGTTTGATTTTGGGCTGCCGCTGGCCATTATGATCGGCAAGTCTTTGCTGATGCTGGTGGTGCTGCTGGTTGTGCTGGCTTTTCTGCTATTGTTTGATCGCAAGGTTTGGGCGGCGGTGCAAATGCGCCGGG
>JAJRRE010000209.1 GCA_024279745.1 Alphaproteobacteria bacterium | reverse complement strand
ATCTGTGGTCAATCTGATGGTGTTCATCTTTATGATGACGGCGCTGGTCTATGTCTTCCAGGTGCGCACCAATCCGCAGATCAAGACCTATGTGGATGCGCTTTACTTCACCGTCGCCACCTTGACCACAACCGGCTTTGGTGACGTTATTTTGACCGGCACCACGGGCCGGATGCTCGCCATTGCCATCATGCTGATCGGGGTTGCGCTGTTCTTGCGGCTGGTTCAGACGATCTTTCGGCCAACCAAAGTGCGCTATACCTGTCCCGATTGCGGCCTGTCGCGCCATGACCCCGATGCGGTTCACTGCAAGCATTGCGGGCGCACGATTAAGATCTCAACCGAAGGCGCCGAAGTGTAGGGGAGTTTTACTGTCTCGCGGCGCTCTCTATTGGCCTCACGCGCGAAGTGGCGCTCCGGCGGGGGACGTCGCGTTGTTGGTTTGTTGGTTTCGCTCACGGGCGTTCACCGCTTGGTTTGCTCTTGAGCAAGAGGATTGGTCCCAGGGATACTCCCAAGCGGGCCCTGCGCGGGCGCGGCGCAGTAGCGCCGGGCGAACATTGTTCGCCGTGGAGCAGGACAGATACAAACACGGAACTATCACAGCTCGGACTTCTCGGCTCCTGCGCCGCCCTCACGCCCGAGCAAGCCCCCGTCGCGACTGCGACCGGGCTGCAAACGCAGCCCCGGGCCGTTGGCCCGCCCCGCCGGAGGGCCCGGACGCTTTTTCGCGTCTGATACGGCCCGCGAGGCAAAAAGAGGGTGCCTGCCAGAAACACCCACAGTTCCCTCACAGCTCAGTGGTTCCTTTGTCTCACGGCTATTCCTCGCTTTGCTCGGGCCTGCGACAGCGCGCCGAACATTATTCTTGCGCGTTTCCAACACGACCTGGCGGGTCGCGTTGCTCCCGGTGGTGCAGGACAGCAAAGACCACAGTTTCCTCGCAGCTCCGTGGTTCCTTTGTCTCACGGCTATTCCTCGCTTTGCTCGGGCCTGCGACAGCGCGCCGAACGGTCGGCGGGCGAACATTGTTCGCCGTGGTGGATGCCTGCAAAGACCACAGTTCCCTCACTACTCCCTCCCCTCGGCTCCTGCGCCGCCCTCACGCCCGAGCAAGCCCCCGTCGCGACTGCGACCGGGCTGCAAGCGCAGCCCCGGGCCGTTGGCCCGCCCCGCCGGAGGTGCCCCGCGCTTTTCGTGCGGGATCAGCACCGCGAGGCAAAAAGAGAGGTAAAAAACACCAAATTTCACCCAATAACCACTTTGCGGCGCATCACCCCCTTTTTTTTGCCACGCCTTCACCCTATATTGTTGGGGCTGGACTTGTTCAGCTATGGCGATAAACGGACGTCGTAATAAGCCATTCGGACCCGGGGGCAGTACCCGGCGCCTCCACCAAATGCCGCCGAGCCCGCGCACCACTAGGCGGGACATCTCAGGTGGCATGTTAGTTTGCGTATGTTCCGCAGCGGACTTTTTGTGCGGTTACTTGTCTGGCGTGAACAATGGGCGAAAATCCATCAAACCGCCGTGCCTCAGGATCATGATGCCTTTAGGGGTCTTGATGATCGTTGAGCCAGCGGCGGCATTTGATGGGGGCGAAATAGGATCGACGAGGGTGTAAAAGGCGCTTCTTTTGCTCGGCATGGTACCACCGATATCGGACCAAACTTGTAGTTGCAAATGACAACTATGCTGAGGCTGCTGTTGCTGCGTAATGCAGTACCAAAGGCTTCGACCTTAAGTCCTCATCCCTAGCAGGATGGGGCGCGGTTTGGGGGGCACCGGGCAACAGAAGCCCTCCACTTGTTACAAATTTGCGGGCGTGACGCATTTTTTCGCACGATCTACACTCCAAAATCAGCTCAAAACTTGACTGTACCGGCTGCAACTGCAAGTCATATGACTGTAGTTATGAGTCTATGTGCCAGTGCCGCCAATTCGATGTCGCAGCCTTGCAACAAGCCGGCGGCGTTGGTGTGCCAATTCTGAGCGGTCTGGTGACGATACGTTAAACGCCAACCCGCGATTCTATGTCAGAGCGTAAGCCGGGGTTTCGGGCCAAACTTTAAGGCCGGGCTGCAAGGACAGAACTTCAGGGACCGAACTTCAAGGACCGTACTTCAGGGGCAAGACCAAACGAAATGAGTGTAGACCAGACAATCGACTATGAAGGCTTGGCTCTGGACGCAATGCGCGGCCTGGTTCGCACTATATTAAAGCGCGTGCACAAGCATGGCCTGCCGGGAAACCATCATTTTTACATTGAGTTTTATACCCAGGCTCCGGGGGTATCGGTCTCGACGCGCCTGAAACAAAAATATCCAGAAAAAATGACAATCGTAATGCAGCACAGATTTTGGGGGCTGCAGGTTTTTGACGACAGATTCGAAATCAAGTTAACGTTCGATTCCATTCCTGAATGTTTGGTTGTTCCCTATGCGGCAATTAAGGTTTTCTTCGATCCATCCGTACCTTACGGCTTCCAGTTTGAAGAAAGCGAGACAAAGGGCGAACTAAGTGGTTTTGCCCAAGACCAAATCGAGCGTAGCGCCGGCATGAGCGATCTGTCTCTCGTCCCCGATGCCTCAACATCGCCGCCCGATGAGCACCAACCATCGCATCTGTCGCCCGCAGAGCGAACTGATCGCCCACTTACTGCCAAAGCTCCACCGATTCCAAAGCGGCCGCGAAGAAAAACCAGTGTTAAAACACAAGCCGATCAAGAATTGGGCGGATCTGACCAAACTCGATCGATCCCGGGTCGGCCCGCGGCTGGGCAAAGCGGTGGTGCGAGCGGCAGTACTGAAGATGAATTTGATATCGGCTCAGCGACTACTGCTGATGAGGCCACACCGTTGCTGACACCGAAGCAAAGCGAAAATGCCGGCAATGAAGACAAAGTCGAGGACGACAAGACCAAAATATTGTCACAGCTTTTTCGTCAAGACGATACTGATGCTGACACCGAGACCGACACCAACGATGCATCAGATCAAGCCGATGATGACGCCGCATCTGCCGACACAAATGAGCAGGCCGATGCCAGCGCCAAAGTGGTCTCGCTTGATGCATTTCGCAAGAAATAGCTGCCGTAACGCCGCTGGCTGGAATGATTTACCGGCTGCGCCAGCATAATATTCGCCTCACATACGATAAAACGTCAAAATTTTGTTCGTCTGCTGGCGGACAACGGCTGCACTTTGCTCTATTATGCGCTTTAGTATTTCGGTCGCTCGTCACAGAATTTTTGTAGTTCTTAAATTTCGATCAATCGTGATACTCGAAAATCATTGGTGCATGACACGCCCACTCGGATTTAGCCCTGACCAAGGCGACGTGCACATAATTGAGATCGCATTGAACATTTAACACTGGAGGAGACACCATGAGCGCGCAAAGAATGACAATGAGTTTTGCAGGCCTGTTTATTATGATCAGCCTAGGACTGGCTCATTTTTACGGCAATATCGACCTGACACAGATGAGCTGGCTTTGGTTCACTGCATTTGTTGGTGCTAACTTGTTCCAAGCCGGGCTTACCAATTTTTGCCCCCTGACCAAGATCTTGAAAGCAGCCGGCGCTTCTTAGTCGGGGCTTGCCGCTTCAATCCTGGGCGATGATCCCTCCAGGGCGTTCTTGTCCTGTTGGGAAACCTCGCCTCGTTGGATAACCTAGATCACACGATGATTGGCAGCGCAAAATATTCGCAAGCCTGCTGCGCACGACAATTCAATATCCGGTGTCCGGCGGGCGTCGGGTATTGTTGTTTTGGTTCCTGCTCCTGGTCCTGCTGTAAAGATTTGAACCGGGACAAGCTGTTGCGGCATTGGATATAGTCGTGCTCTATTGGCCTCACCTGGCGATATTGTGCAGGCGGCAGCTCTCCTGCAATAGCAACCGGCTGTGCCCAAGATCAAACATTCAGCACTGAACACCAGGCCGGCCGCTGAACAGTACCCGGCTTGCGAACCGCCAACCTCCTCCCCCTCGAACCCCAACGGGAAGCAATGACATGAGTGCGACCAGAACCGAAACCGACAGCTTTGGCCCGATTGAAGTCGCCGCCGATAAATATTGGGGCGCGCAGGCCCAGCGCTCCTTGGGCAATTTCAAAATCGGAACCGAACGGCAACCGCCCCCGATCATCCGCGCGCTTGGGATCGTCAAACGCGCCGCGGCCGAGACAAATATGGCCCTGGGCAAACTCGATGGCGCTATTGGCCAACCCATTGTCGATGCCGCGCAAGAAGTGATCGAGGGCAAGCTTGACGCCCATTTCCCGCTGGTGGTCTGGCAGACCGGCTCTGGCACCCAGTCCAATATGAACGCCAATGAGGTGATCTCCAATCGCGCCAATGAGATGCTGGGCGGCGAACGGGGAACAAAATCGCCGGTGCATCCCAATGACCATTGCAATATGTCGCAATCGTCAAACGATACTTATCCAACCGCCATGCACATTGCCTGCGTCGAAGAAATTCACCATCATCTGCTGCCGGCGCTGCAAAAGCTGCGCAATGCACTCAATGATAAGGTGCAACGTTGGCAGCGGATCATCAAGATCGGGCGCACTCATACCCAGGACGCGACACCGCTTACATTGGGCCAGGAATTTTCCGGCTATGTCCAGCAGCTCGATAAGGCGATTGAGCGGATCACCGCAACCCTTCCCGACCTGATGGAACTGGCCCAGGGCGGCACGGCGGTCGGGACCGGCCTCAATGCACCGGAGGGTTTTGCGCAATTGGTTGCCGACAAAATTTCCGCGATCACCCAACTGCCTTTCAAAACCGCGCCCAATAAATTCGAAGCGCTTGCCGCCCATGATGCCATGGTGATGAGCCACGGCGCCATCAATACCGCCGCCATGTCCTTGTTCAAGATCGCCAACGACATTCGCTTCTTAGGATCGGGCCCGCGTTCGGGTCTGGGCGAATTGGCTCTGCCGGAAAATGAGCCGGGCTCATCGATCATGCCGGGCAAGGTCAATCCAACCCAATGCGAAGCGTTGACCATGGTTTGCGCGCAGGTGATGGGCAATCACACCACTATAAGTTTCGCCGGCAGCCAGGGACATTTTGAACTCAATGTCTTCAACCCCGTCATGGCCTATGGCTTTTTGCAATCGGTGCGGTT
>JAJRRE010000208.1 GCA_024279745.1 Alphaproteobacteria bacterium | reverse complement strand
GTGTCATCTTGTCGGCCTGATTTCCGATGGCGGCGTGCATTCCATGACCACCCATGCTTTGGCGCTGATCAAGGCGGTCAGTTCAGCCGGCATTGCGGTTAAAATCCACGCCTTTACCGATGGCCGCGATACACCGCCGCGTGCGGCTGCCGATACCTTGCAAAAATTTATGAACGAGCTGACGGACCTTGGTGACGGGTCGGCAAAGATAGTCACGTTAAGCGGGCGCTATTTTGCCATGGACCGGGACAATCGCTGGGACCGGGTAAAAAAGGCTTATGATGCGATGGTATCGGCCAAGGGCGAACGGTTCGCCGATCCTATGGCGGCCGTTGCGGCCAGCCTTGAGAGCACATCAAGCGATGAATTTATTGTACCGGCAGTGATCGGCGACTATGCCGGCATGAGTGACGGCGATGGTTTGCTCATGATTAATTATCGCGCCGACCGGGTGCGGCAAATTCTGGCAGCGCTGTGCGATCCGGAATTCATCCGCTTTGAGCGCCCGTGCCAGGTTAAATTTGCCGCCGCGCTCGGCATGGTCAGTTATTCAAAACCGCTGGACAAATTCCTCGATGTAATCTTCGCGCCGCATATTGTGCGCAACGGATTGGGTGAAGTGATCGCAGAAGCGGGGCTAAAGCAATACCGGCTGGCGGAAACGGAAAAATACGCCCATGTCACCTTCTTCTTTAACGGGCGGCGCGAGGAGCCGTTTGCCGGCGAAGTGCGCGAGCTGGTGCCCTCGCCGCAAGTGGCGACTTATGATCTGCAGCCCGAAATGTCGGCTGGCGAGGTGACCGATAAATTGCTGGCCGCCATTGGTTCGGGAAAATATGGGCTGATCATCGTCAACTATGCCAATGGCGATATGGTTGGCCATACGGGCGATCTGAATGCGGCCATCAAAGCGGCGACTTTTGTGGATGGCTGTCTGGGCAAGGTTGAGCGTGCCGTGATTGATGCGGGCGGCGCCATGCTGGTGACGGCGGATCACGGCAATTGCGAGCTGATGGTTGACCCTGAAACCGGTGCGCCGCATACCTCCCACACCATGAATGTGGTGCCGACAATATTGGTGAATTATGCGAGCGGCGAAGACGTTGCCTTGTCAAACGGACGCCTTGCCGACGTGGCGCCGACCTTGCTGGAAATGATGCAGCTCAAAGCCCCGGCCGACATGACCGGCAGCTCGTTAATCAAGCATCATCGTTGATCAAGCACCATTGGTGCCCAAGGCGCATTGCCACAAAGATCCTTGTGTTCGTCCGGCTAAACAAATTGCCAGGCGGTACGGCCCGGATCTTACACCGCATCAACTGCACTGAGGCCGCGGCCTTTCAATAAAGCATCGATCTGGGGGGCGCGGCCCCTGAAGGCAATATAGGCATCTTCGGGGTCAGTGCGGTTGCCGGCGCTATAGATATGACGCTTCAGGCGTGCAGCGGTATCGCCGTCGAAGATATCACCGGCGTCCTTGAAGGCACCGAATGCGTCCGCGTCCATGACTTCCGACCACATATAACTGTAATAAGCGGCCGCATAGCCGCCAGCAAACAGATGCAGAAAATGCGTGAGGCGGTGGCGCATGACAATCTCGGACGGCATATCGATGCGCGCCAGCGCCTCGCGCTCATAGCGGGCGACATCGAAGTCGCTCTCCACCTCGCTAAGCGGTTTGCAATGCAACTCCAGATCGACCAGCGCCGATGAGGTATATTCGACCGTTGAGAATCCCATGTTGAAGGTCTCGGCGTCTTTCAGGCGTTTAAGTAGCGCGGCGGGCATCGGCTCACCGGTCTGGCAATGCAGGGCGAATTTTTCCAGCACTTCAGGTTGCGACAGCCAATGCTCGTAAAGCTGCGAGGGCAGTTCGACAAAATCGCGCGTGACCGCTGTACCGGCGATTGAGCTAAAGGTCACATCGGACAAAAGCCCATGCAGCGCATGGCCAAATTCGTGGAACAGGGTGCGCGCGTCGTCAAAGCTCAATAATGCGGGTTGTCCCACCGCCGGTTTGGAAAAATTCATGACGTTGAAAATCACCGGCCGAATATCGCCGCGTAGTTTCTCCTGCGAGCGAAAGGCGTTCATCCAGGCGCCGGAGCGTTTTGACGGGCGGGCAAAATAATCGCCCATGAAGATCGCCGGGGCGCGCCCATCATCATAGTGAACTTCCCAAATTCGTACATCGGGGTGATAGCGCGGCAGATCCTGGCGCTCCTTGAAGGTGACGCCGAACAGCTTTGTGGCGCAGTCAAAAGCGGCGGCGATCATATTGTCCAATTGCAGATAGGGCTTGATCTCATTCTCATCCAGATCATAAAGCGCCTTGCGCTGCTTCTCCGCATAATAGCGCCAGTCCCACGGCTGCAGATCGACATTATCGCCTTGCGCCCGTGCCAGCTCCTGCAGATCATCACGCTCTTGCAGGGCGCGCGCCTTGGCCCGCTGCCAGACTGCATCGAGCAGCCCATGCACATTTTTCGGGGTTTTGGCCATGGTGTCGTCGAGGGAATAGGCTGCATAATTGTCATAGCCCAGCAGGCTTGCGCGCTGTGCCCGCAATTTTACGATTTGCGCGATCAGATCGTGATTGTCGCTTTTATCGCCATTGGCGCCGCGGCTGATCCAGGCATTGAACGCCTGCTCGCGCAAATCGCGCCGGGCGGAGAAGGTCACGAACCCCTCGATTGAGGAGCGCGCCAGAGTGATCACATATTTACCGTCCAGCCCTTTTGCGGATGCGGCCTCTTTGGCGGCGTCGCGCGCTGATTGCGGCAGCCCGGCAAGATCGGCGTCGCTGTCCAGCACCATTTGGTAACCGGCTTCATCGGCCAATACATTTTGCCCGAATTGGGTGATCAATTCCGCCAGGCGTTGGCTGATCTGCGCCATCTTGGTTTTGTTGTCTGGTGTCAGTTTCGCACCCGAGCGCACAAACCGCATATGATGGCGCTCCAGAACGCGCAACGGCTCATCGTCAAGCTTCAGGGTCTGGCGGTTCTCGAACAGCTCATCAACGCGCTTGAATAACTCTTGGTTGAGCGAGATCGCACTCATATGCGCGGCCATCTTTGGTGACAGCTCACGCTCAATGGCTTGAATTTCGTCATTGGTGTCGGTGCCGGCGAGGCTATAAAATACCGACGCGACGCGGCCCAGTTGCTCGCCGGTCTGTTCCAGCGCGGCAATCGTATTGTCAAAGGAGGGCGCGGCGTTGTTGTTGGTGATTTCGTCGATTTCAGCCAGATGTTGCGCCATAGCTGCTTCCATCGCCGGCATAAAATGCGCCGTAGTGATGTCGGCAAAGGGCGGCAGGTCGAAATCTGCTGTCCAGGGCTTAAGCAGGGGATTGGGCTCGGCTTTTGAATTGCTCATTTTGGATCGGTCCTGCGGGTTGGCAAAGGGTTGGTCTGGTGGCCGTTATACGCTGAGTGCAAAATCTATCGCTCTGCCGCTATAGCGCTCAATTATGGCTGGCTACCAGGCCGGCAACGAAAAACGATGGACCGCCGGGAGGGCAGATCCATCGTTGATATATAGAGACAACAGAAGGGAAGACAGCAAAAAGG
>JAJRRE010000207.1 GCA_024279745.1 Alphaproteobacteria bacterium | reverse complement strand
GCGCGTAAAATGGAAGTTAAAATAAAATCAATAGAGCGTGTATTCGATCACGTATTCAAGATTGATGAAATAACTGCGGCGCACGAATTGCCCGATGGGCAGTTTTCACCATTCTTTCCCTGGCTCGTTTTTGAACGAGGTAATGCCGCTGCGATCATCCTCTATAAGTCTGACAGCAAGGAAGTGGTGCTGGTGCGCCAGTTCAGAGCGCCAACACTGCGCTGTGCACAAAGCGAGGCTGGTTTTGTTGCGCTCAATGATGGTCAGCTGGATGAAACTGTTGCTGGTATGCCGATGCCTGGTGAAACCATGGAGGATTGCGCCATTCGCGAAGTGCGCGAGGAAGCGGGGTATATCATAAAAAGACCGGAACTGATCGCGCAGTTTTATGCCTCTCCCGGCGGGACGTCGGAGCGAATATTCCTCTATTATGCTGTGGTGACTGACGCAAATAAAGCACCAGAAAGTGACCAGGTAAAAGGCGGCGTAAAAGGTGATAACGAACATACTATTGTTCGCCACGTACCGGTCAGCAAATTCTTTGCGCAAATGGTTGAGCCCGACAAACTGGTGGATTCCAAGGTATTGATTGCATCTTTGATACTGCGCCAAAGACTTAGCGATATTCCCGAACAAGATATGCTGCCGGCCCAGCCTGCTACAATTTGCTACCGCTTGAAAAATGATCCCAAGAAGATTATCGGTTTGAAAACTGGTGACATGCTGCATGTTCACGATGTCGATGCCTGGGTGAACTCGGAAAACACCGATATGGAGATGGACCGGTTTATCGGTCGGTCCATTTCAGCATTGATCCGTTATGCCGGTGCAGCCAAAGACGACCAGGAGCGGGTTATTGAGGATACTATCGCCATGTCGTTGAAACAAGCGATGCGGGGGCGGCAATATTCACGCATTGGTACGGTACATGACACAACATCAGGCAGCCTCAAGGCAACAAATAATGTTTTGCGGATCTTTCATGTCGCAGCAGTGGAAGGCGCGTTTAGAAGCGGTGCGAGGGCGAATGCGGAATATGTCGAAACGGTCACGCTAAAAACATTGCGGGCGGTTGAAAGGCGCAGCGGCCGGTTGCTTGGAACAAAATATAGATCGGCAATGCTTCCCATGATCGGTACGGGAGACGGCGGTTTGCCCGCGGAAGTTAGTTTTCCCGAAATGCTCAAAGGCGTGTTGCAATTTTATGGACAGAATAAACGAACCAGATTGCAATCGGTTTTCATAAGTGCCTACACGGTGCACGGCGTCGCAATGGCCACACATTATCTTGATCTTGAACCGGGCTTGGAACGAATTTAGTGACTAGGCTGACGTTGCGCAAAGTAAAAATAGTTGAGGCGTTCTGGGGGGCGGCAGATGATAGAATTTGATGGTTCGGATCATATTAAGCGCTGGTTCCGGCTTAAACTAGTCATGCGGATCAGGGCTTTCAATCAATCTTTGCATGTCGGCATTGTTCTATTAGCGATACTGTTTGGATGGTTTATTGCCAGCAATAGTCAAGTACACGAAATATTACGCAGCCTGCTCGATGTCCCCAACCCTTATACATGGCAGCTGGTCCCCATGTTTGTGTCGGCGATGTTGCTCAGTTGTTTGTTATTTTTTGTATATCGATGGTATTTCCCGTTTGATTATTATCGCGGGAATATGCCCCGGTGGGCGCAGAATGTTGGGCAATTAGCATTATATGCGACGCCCCTAGCGCCTTGGATTGGTACGGCTATCTCCATTCAGCTGATGTCATTGCGGCTGTCTGCTGCTGTCGATGAGTTGAAATTGTTACAATCGGATTTGCCGGACCGCGCGATCATAGAAATCAACCAAGCCATTGGATCATTAAACCTGGTTGATGGGCGTTCGAATGCAGCCACTGCGCTGGTATGTGCAGGGGGGGTATTCACACTGTTGTTGCTTTGGCGATATGAAAAAAATCGTTGGAGCTGGCCGGCGCGTTTGGGTGTGTTTGTGGTCTGGAGTTCGGCGGCTGCATTATTCGTTGTTTTCGGCGTGATGGCAGCAGCTTACGATTATTCATTTGTGCCATTGTTTAAAAGCCTGGGGCCTTTCACCTCTACTTTTATTGCTGCTATTGGCGTGCTGACGCTTGGTGTCATTATTGTCTGGGCATTATCGACGGCGGGTATCAGTGCGATGTTGGGGGTTGCCGGTGCCGGCATTCTATTGTTCTTTGGCATATTTTTCTCTGAGATTATTCGCGTAGAATCTGCTGCATCGTCGTCAGCGCCGCGCCAAGTGGCGCCGCCAACGATCGATGCGGGGTTTTCGGCATGGTTGCGCTCGCGAGCCGCTCGCGCGCCGGCGGGTCCAATACCGGTTGTTATGTTTTCGGCGCAGGGAGGCGGTCTATATGCAGCTGCGGTTTCCTCGTTGTTTTTGACACGGCTGCATGAAACAGAACCGCAGTTCAAGAAAAACATTTTCACAATCAGCGCGGTATCGGGCGGATCAGTTGGTGCCGCATTGTTTTCAACACTGGCCGGCGGCGGCGCTTGCCAGGTCGGGCGCACAGGTAAAACACTTGCGATACACGCCGCTCGCCCGCTCGAAGCACAATTGCAAGAATTGCTGCTGGAGCGTCATTTGTCGGTTGTTTTGGGAAACCTACCTGCTGATATTCTGCGCAGCGCCGGTTTGGGCGGCTTGAACAGCATCGATCGTTCCGACGCCCTTGCTGCCAGTTTGATTGAAAACTGTCCGGCGTTGAGTTTGCGTTATCGATCCCATTGGGACCCGGCTAAAGATCATCCGGCGCTTATTCTCAATGCGACCTGGACCAGCAATGGACACCGCGTGGCTTTCGCGCCTTTCTCATTACGTGCCACCGGAGACGGTACGCTGTGGTCTTTTTCCGATGTGTTAAAGGGAACGAAAGTCTTGCACCGCGCGCGCTCATTCGATCCGACAATTGCGCAGGCGGCAGTTACCAGCGCCCGTTTTCCCGTCGCCTTACCACCACTATCTTTGATGATCGGAGGGCGGCGCAATAATTTTGGCGATGGGGGCTATTCAGACGCGTCTGGTGTAACCACGGCCACCGAAATATTGGCCAAGGTAAAGCAGATCGCACAACGGGAGAATATATCCATCAAGCCGCTGCTCGCCATGATCACCTTCGATTATCGCCCGGTCAACGCGCACACCGAATCTGGGACGCCCTTGGTTGATAGCTGGGCACCGATCAGTGCGCTGTTGGGAGTGCGGGAAAATCTATCGCGTCAGGCGATCACTAGAGCCATTAAAGCCGATGGCGCGCAAAAACAAATTTTGCAGCTCAGTGTTAATCCTGAAGACTATGGCATCGCCCTGGGGTTTCGCTTGTCGCGGACGAGTTATAAAATTTTGTCTGTGCTTGTCGGGCGGCCGCAATGGTGCCCCAAAGGGGGCTATCAGGGAGACAATCCTATCTTACACAATAGCTGTGTAGCGGCTTCGATTTTGGAGCTGGTCAAGCAGTAGGGGACGGGTGCGGATTGAGACTGGCTGTGTGCTTGTTTTATTTTGGAATGGCCCTCGGGAAATGACAAATATTTCCATTGTGCCGGAACAAAACGGCTCCAGCAGTCTTTAAAGCCGGTCGCGCAGGGCATAATAGAGCATGGCAAGGGCCAGCAACGGGCGCCGCGCGATCATGCCGCCGGGAAAGCGCCTTGTCGGCACCTGGCTCATCACATCGAACCCCGAGGCGGTGCCGTCAATGGTATCGGCGATGAGCGATCCGGCGAGGGTCGCCATGCCCAGACCATGGCCGCTATAGCCGCTGGCGGTCAGCACATTGCCCGTTAGGCGCTCCAGATAGGGCATCCGGTTCATGGTTATGCCAAGCGTGCCGCCCCAGCCGTAATCTAATTTAATGTCGCTCAGCTGCGGGAAAATCTCGATCATCGGCTTGCGCACAAATTCCTTGATGTCGGCGGGGAATTTATAGCCATAGGTTTCGCCGCCGCCAAACAGCAAGCGCCGGTCGGCCGATAGCCTGAAATAGTTGATCACGAATTTACTGTCGGCGACGGCGACGTTATCACGGATAAGCGCGGCCGCCTGGTCTTCGCTCAGTGGCTTTGTAGCGATGATGAAATTGTTGATCGGCATGACACGCTTGGCGATTTTTTTCTCTAATGCGCCCAGATAGCCGTTGCAGGCCAGAACAGCAAAGCGTGCGCTTACGGTTCCGCAGGCCGTGACGATGCGTGCGGGATCGCTTTGCTCGACATGGCCAACTTCAGTATTTTCAAAGAACCGCACACCGGCAGCTTTGGCGGCGCGGGCCAGGCCAATCGCGAAGTTAAGCGGATGCAGATGCGCCGCGCCAAGGTCCAGCGTGCCGCTATAATAGGCCGGGCTATCCACCATCTCGCGCATTTCGTTTTTGTCGATGAAGCTGATCTGCTCATAGCCGTAGACGCTACACATGTGCTCTACAAATTGCGCGGAGTGGCGTGTATAGCGGGCGCGGTGATCGGCGTGCAGGACGCCCGGTTTAAGATCGCAGATGATGTCATGGCGCGCGATCAAATCCTTGACCAACTGCTTTGAGCGCTCACCCAGCTGCCATAGCGCCTTTGCCGCCGGCTGCCCAACAATCTGTTCCAGCTCAGGCTGCTCAACGCGCTGGCCTGAGCCAAGCTGGCCGCCATTGCGCCCTGATGCGCCCCAGCCAACCCGGTGCGCGTCCAATACCACAACGTCATAGTTTTTCTGCGCCAGATGCAGCGCCGCCGACAGCCCCGTATAACCGGCGCCGGCAATGCACACATCGCAAGACATATCGCCGTCAAGTTTTGCAAACGGCTTTGGTTCTTCGGCGCTGGCGGCATAGTAAGAGCGCGGATAGGTGCCGCGCTCGTCATTGGCATAGAGAATATTCATTGCATACCCAGTTTTGCCCACTCATCGGGTTCTTTTCTTCAAGCCTCGCTTGCGGGCACGAGCAGGCCGTCCTTGCGCAGGGCTTTATGGGTCTGGTCCAGACATTTGGCGGCCAGGACAATCATCTCGTCGATCTCGGTTTTTGTGATCACCAAAGGCGGCGCGATGATCATGGTGTCGCCGACCGAGCGCATGATCAGCCCATTGGCAAAGCAGATTTCGCGGCAGATAAAACCGGCGGTTCCAGTCTTGGCGGCAAAGGGCGCGCGGGCCTTCGGCTCAGGGCTCAGCTCAATCGCCGCCATCATGCCGCAACTGCGCGCCTCGCCGATGAGCGGATGATCGGCCAGAGTCGCCCATCGTTGTGCAAGGTAAGGTGCGGTTTCAGTCGCGACCCGTTCGACCACGCGCTCGTCTTGCATGATGCGCAATGTTTCCAGCGCCACCGCGCAAGTCGTGGGATGGCCGCTATAGGTATAGCCGTGGTAGAATTCGCCGCCCTTGTCCTGCAACACGTCGGCGACATGATCGGCAATGAGCGAGGCGCCAATGGGTAAATAGCCCGACGACATGCCCTTGGCGATGGTCATGATGTCGGGGGTAATATCGAACGTATCGCTGCCAAACCAATTGCCGGTGCGGCCAAAGCCGGTGATGACTTCATCGACGATCAACAGGATCTCCCGTTCTTTGCAGATGCGAGAAATCTCCGGCCAATAGCTGTCGGGCGGGATGATGACGCCGCCCGCACCTTGTACTGGCTCGGCAATGAAGGCGGCGATCTTGTCTTCGCCGATGCGCTCAATTTCGCTCTCCAGCAAGCGGGCGCGTGCAAGGCCAAATTCTTCGGGCGAGCTGTCGCCGCCTTCGCCGTACCAATAAGGCTGGTCGATATGCACGATGCCGGGGATCGGTAAACCGCCTTGCGCGTGCATGGGGCCCATGCCGCCAAGGGACGCCGCCGCCACCGTCGAGCCGTGGTAGCCGTTTTTGCGGCCAATGATGACCGACTTCTCAGGCTTGCCCAGGCTGGCCCAGTAATGGCGTACCATGCGCAGATTGGTGTCATTGGCCTCAGACCCGGAGCCGGCGAAAAAGACATGGTTGAGCGCGCCGGGCGCGAGTTGCGCCAGCTTGGCACTAAGCAGGGCGGCGGGGGGATGCGTGGTTTGAAAGAAGGTATTATAGAACGGCAATTGCGCCATCTGCCGCGCTGCCACGTCAATCAGTTCGCGCCGTCCATAGCCCAGACCGACGCACCACAGCCCGGCCATGCCGTCAAGCAGCTTATTGCCCTCGCTATCCCACAGATAAATTCCGTCGGCGCGGGTGATGACGCGGGCGCCGCGTTTGGTCATGGCAGCGCGGTCGGTAAAGGGGTGAATATGATGGGCGGCATCCATCGCCTGTAATTCAGCGGTTGGCAGATGGTTATCGGGTGCAAGCATGCGACGTTTCCATAGTTAAGTGTCATAATAATATTGCGGCATAGAAATTGAGTAGCGCGTGCAGCCTGCGACTGTCAGAAAGCCCAATTCAGGACGTGGCAGTGCAGCTAAACATTGAGCAGCAAGTGATCGCGCTCCCAGGGGGAGATCACCTGCAAGAATTCTTCCGATTCTGATAGCTTGATCGCCCGGTACAAAGTGCAGAAATCTTCGCCCAGCATTTGCGTCATTTCGCTGCGCTCTGTGTCCGCATCCAGCGCTTCCATAAGTGAGCGCGGCATGGTCAGATCGCTCTCATAGGCCATGCCGGTAATGGCGTCGCGCGGGTTCAACTCATTCTTGATCCCCAGCAGACCGCTGGCCAGGCACGTGGCGAAGGCCAGATAGGGATTGCAATCCATGCCGACAACGCGCGTCTCAATGCGCCGCGATTGCGGTGATGAAATCGGGATGCGCAAACCGGTTGAACGGTTATCCGTGCCCCATTCCAGATTGGTTGGCGCGCTGTCACCGGCAACAAAACGGCGATAGGAATTTACATATGGCGCCAGCATATAGAATACGGACAACAGATGCTTTTGCTGCCCGGCAATGAAGTTGTAAAACTTCTTCGTCGGCGTTCCGTCCTTGTGCGAGAAAATGTTCTTGCCGGTCTTGGTGTCGAGAACACTTTGATGAATATGCATGGCGCTGCCCGGCTCATCCTGCATGGGCTTGGCCATGAAGGTGGCAAAGCAATCATGGCGCAGGGCGGCTTCGCGGATCAACCGCTTATAATAGAACACCTGATCGGCCAGCGCGACGGGATCGCCATGCTGCAGGTTGATCTCGATTTGCCCGGCGCCGCCTTCTTGGATGACCGTATCGATTTCAAAGCCCTGCGCTTCGGCAAAATCGTAGATGTCGTCGATCACCGGGCCATATTCATCAACTGCGCTCATCGAATAGGCCTGGCGCCCAACCACACGCCGCCCGGTACGCCCGACTTGCGGCTCAATAGGATTGTCCGGATTGATGTTGGGTTTGGTCAGGTAGAACTCCAGTTCCGGCGCGACGATGGGTTTCCAGTTCAGCTCTTCATAAAACCCAAGCACGCGCTTTAAAACATTACGCGGCGACAGGCCGACGGGCTTGCCGTCAAGATTGGTAATGTCATGGATGACTTGCATCGTGATGTCGCCGGTCCAGGGCGCGGCGGTTGCGGTCGCCATATCGGGCGCCAGTACCATATCGGCCTCGGTATACTGGTCTTCCATATCCAGATCAGCGTAAGTGCCGGTGATGGTCTGGTAGAAGATGGAAATGGGCAGAAACAGGCGCTCCTGGCGCGCAAACTTTCGCGCTGGCATGGTTTTGCCGCGGGCGATCCCGGCAATGTCGCTGACAATACATTCGACCTCATC
>JAJRRE010000206.1 GCA_024279745.1 Alphaproteobacteria bacterium | reverse complement strand
GCGCTGTTTGGCGGTGCAGGGGCCGTCGGGGTCCGGCAAATCCTTGTTGTTGCGCGCCATCGCCGACCTTGATCCCGCTGACGGCGAGGTCGTTCTTGACGGTAAGGCACGCAGTTCAATGAGTGCCATCGCCTGGCGCCGCCAAATTCGTTATCTGGCCGCCGAACCGGGCTGGTGGGAGCCAACGCCGCGCCCGCATTTTGCCGATGCCGACGCGCCAGACGTGCGCGCTGCCATGGCGTCGCTGGGGCTTGAGCCTGATAAAATGGACCAGGACCTCACCAGCCTGTCGACCGGAGAGCGGCAGCGCCTGGCGCTCATTCGCGGCATGGAAGATGATCCGGCTGTACTGTTATTCGATGAGCCGACGTCGGCCCTCGACACCGCTTCGGCTGGCAAAGTGGAGGCGCTGATAAAAACCGTTCTGGAGCGCGGCAGACATGTGCTGCTGGTTAGTCATGACGGCGATTTGCTGGACCGGCTAAGTCATGAGCGCATAGCCTTGCCGGGGCGCTCCGGTAATGGCGCGCCGGTTGATCGCGGCCAGCCCGTCAGCGGCAATAGCCAAGAGGCCGAGCAATGAGTTATGTCGCGCTCTCCTATTGGGATCTGGTCTTCGCTGCGGTGCTTATTTTGGCCAATGGGCTGGTGTCGTTGCGCTTTGGTCTGGGGCTGGAAAAAACGCTCGCGATATCTACTGTTCGCATGGTCGTGCAACTGTCATTGATCGGTTTTGTGCTCACCTTTATTTTCACGCGCAGCTCGCCGCTTTGGACCGTTGGTCTGGCGCTGGTGATGATTTCAGTTGCAGGATATGAGATCCTGGCGCGGCAAAGCAATCGGATTAGCGGCTGGTGGACTTATGCTCTGGGAACTTCAACCTTGCTGGTGGTCGGCATTACGGCGGCGGTCTATGCGGTGGCCGTGGTGATCGGGCCGGAGCCTTGGTATGCGCCGCGCTATATGGTGCCGGTATTGGGCATGGTGCTTGGCAATATGATGACCGGAATTGCGCTCGTTCTGGAGACATTAACCTCCAATGCACGGCGCGAACGGCTGGCGATTGAAGCGCGCATTGCGCTGGGTGCGACGCGGATGGAGGCCATGAGCAATGTGCTGCGCCAGGCGCTGCGCACGGGCATGATGCCGATTATCAATGCCATGGCGGCGTCCGGTCTGGTGTCGCTGCCCGGTATGATGACCGGACAAATTCTGTCGGGCGTCGATCCCGTCGATGCCGCTAAATATCAAATCCTGATTATGTTTTTAATCGCCGGCTCGACCGCATTGGGAATTTTACTGGCGGCACTGGGCGGCGTGCATCTTCTAACCGACGAGCGCCACCGGCTGCGTCTTGATCGCCTGCATTCGGTGAAGGTATGAAGAGGGAAAGCTCACACCGGTCTGCATTTGAAGTGCCACAAAATGCTTCAGTCGACACAAACTTGCTTCAATCGCCCAGCCTGAGTTTCTGTCATCGCGGGGCTCGTTCCCGCGGTCCCGGTTGCTACAAAGCAAGATACCTCAATTGTACTGAGCCAAAGCTGTACTAAGATTGAGCCAGAATCAATCTACCGGTTTGAATCGGGATGCCGGTGACCCTGGCAACAAGCGCCAGGGCAGGCAAGCACCGCAGTGCCTCAGCCTTCTTGCTTGGCTTTGACCTTGGGCCGCTTTTTATACTTCATGCGCCGCGTATAATGCTTGGAATATTTCTTGGCTGGTTTGCTTTTTTTGCCAGATTTGCTTTTCGAAGCTGTCTTGAGCGTTTTCTTGGTGTCGGATTTGGGTTTGCTGCCAGTGGTTTTGATCGAGCCGGTTGTTGCGGGTGCGCCCTTTTTGGCAATCACATCCGGGATGGTTTTGCCCCTGAAGCAAATTTCCTGAACGGCCTTGCAAGTCCACTCGTCAAAAAAGCCAAGGTCGAGAAATTTGTAACACGAGACGGTTTTTTCGCCCTTGGTCCTAAATTTCTTGATGCCACGTTCTTTGGTCCAGCTGGCCAGATAGCCATCGAGCAGCCGTTTGGCGTCCTCGGTCGGGCCGTCCTTGCCATAGTGATTGACTGTAAAACCCAATTTCTTGCAAACGGCCAGGGCTGGCACCGGAGTGAAGAGAATTGAAAGTACAATTGTGCCGCTCAGCGCAGCGGTAAAAAGGCGGAGGCGCATGAACAATCCCTCGAAAATTGGTTAACTGGCGCGTTGAAACATAGCCGTGACGCAATGATTTGCCTAGCCGGTCTGACGTAAAATCATGGCAAAAGCTGGGGATGCAAGATTTCGCAATTTGATCAAAAGCATCTCCGCTTCGTAAAGGTCAGCGAAAACAACATGTTATAAAATCAGCGCTTTGCCGAATTTTGTCATTGGTGAAAAATAATGCCCGCCTCAAACAAAGCTTAAGGCGGGCGAAATGACTATCTATTGGGGGGGCTTCGATGGTGCTCTATGCCCAATCGATTGGTCTGTGCCGGCTTAGTTCAAATAAGGAGAATTGCCGCCGCGCGGGGCGACACCTGATTCAAAGAAAAAGCCTTTGTCAAACGGTCCTGATGACGTCTGCCGATCGAGCAGCGGATCACGAAAACTATTGGCGCTGCCGTAGAGCGAATTGGAATCGCCATAAGTGTTAATCGTATCTTCGAATGAATAAGAATAGCCGCCGCGCCGGATAGAACCGCGCGTGCGTGTACCCTTACGGCGATAATAGTTGGATTTTGGATGCTGAGCGCCATTGCCCGCGCCGGCCGACTGTGCTTGCGCCGGGGACACGGTTACAAAAAGCCCCGCGCATGAGGCAAGGACTGCCGCAACAAGGAAGTGTTTCATCAAACTATGCCCTTTAACTGATGGAGCCGGCAGATTGCTAAACCGGATTAGAGTGTTTAACCCGATAATCATGAAAAACCGTATAGTGAACGCGCCCCGCCCGATTATGTGCTGGACCCGATTTTTCTGGCGCATCTAGCCAGCCATGTGGCCCGGATCGTGATCCAGGTCAATAAAGTTACTTGGCTTTGAACCTAACTCAATAAGCTGAGGATGAAATTAAATTATTGAAGGTCTCGATCAATCTGATGTGATGGTGTGTCTAAACTGGCTCTGT
>JAJRRE010000016.1 GCA_024279745.1 Alphaproteobacteria bacterium | reverse complement strand
CGCCATATAATGGACAGCGTCCTCACTGTCGGTAGCAATCGGGTTGGCGCCGCGGCGCTCCAGTAGATCGGCGAATATAGCCTGGCCGAGCCCGCGCGAGCCTGAGTGAATAAGCAAGGCGGCTTGTGATTTATCCAGATCAAGCGCGCTGAACGCGGCCTCGTCGCGCACCTCTTCAACAGTTTGCAATTCGGCAAAGTGATTACCGCCGCCAATAGTGCCCAGGCCTTTGTCGTAGATTGACGGCGTGAAATCATAGCGCTCAGCCAGATAATCGGTGTCGCCGTCATAGAGGCGGTCAAGTCCCTCGATGTTTTTGGCCCAGCGATCGAGCTTTAATTTGCGCGCTGGCAGATCCGTGCGCCAGAAGCTCATGGCACAGCCGATATCGTTGCCCGCCAGCAGCGGATAAATCAGATTGCGGCTGACAAAGGCGGCGCCAATGGGGAAACCTTTGCCCGGATGCAGATCGGGGAAGCCGACGGCCAATTCCATACCGGGCAGTTTGGCGCCGGTTTCCAATTGGCTTACCGCCGCGCCTTCGATCCAGCTTTGATCGGACGTGATCAGGCGGATCGGCGCCATTGACGGCGTTGATGCTGAATCGTCGTCGTCATCACCGGTGTTGGGGTCTATTGGATCTTGCTCACTCATGGGAGGCCTAATAGCACGGATCTGGCGCCCGGTACTGTTAAGACTTATCGGCAGGCGCCGGCGTTTTGCCCAGTCTGGTGGTGTCTGGCAGTGTCTGGCGGTGTCTGGCTAAACGCCGCGGCGTGCGGCTGTTGTTAACTGTGGCCCGTACTCACCTTTCCCCGCCCCCCCGAATCATAGGATGATACAACTAATAAGGGGTGGCAGGCGGCGCTAACACGGCGCGGCATGGCCGATAGTTATTTCAAGCAAACGAGGGTTTTATGTCCGATCGGCGCAAAGCAGTGAAACGGGCCAAAAGCGGCTCCGGCAAGGTCAAAGCGGTCGGCTCAGCCGGGGGCTCGAAAGGCGCCGTAGCTGCCAAAGCGTTGAAATCGGGCAATTCAAGCCGCGCCAGGAAATCGAATTCAGCCAAAAAGATCATCGGGCTGGTGTATGATTTCGACGGCACCCTCAGCCCTAAGCCGATGCAGGAATATACCGTCCTGCCGAAGCTGCATGAAAACCCCAAAGCGTTCTGGGCCGAGGCCAATGCGCTGGCCAAACAGCACGACGCCGATGTGCTGATTACCTATATGCATTTGATGTTTTCCAAAGCTAAAGAGCGCGGCGTGCAGATTGACCGCAAAGAGCTGGTGGCGCTTGGGAAAGATGTGGAATTATTTGCCGGTGTCGAAACCTGGTTTGATGAGATCGAAGACTATATTAAAATCCGCGCCGAAACACCGGTGGAAGTGCGCCATTATCTGATCTCGTCCGGCCTTGCTGAAATCATTGAGGGCACCAGTATTTATTCGCGCTTTCACAATGTGTTTGCGTCTGAATATCTGTTTGGCGCTTATGATCTGCCCTACCCGAAACGGGTCATTTCCGACACCGGCAAAACGCAATATCTGTTCCGCATCAATAAAGGGCTGGAAGATCTTAAAGTCTCGATCAATTCCCACATGCCGGAGCTTGAACGGCCCATTCCCTTTTCCAATATGATCTATTTTGGCGACGGTGAGACCGATGTGCCGTCCATGGCGGTAACGCGCAAAAGCGGCGGCTATGCGGTGGCAGTACACAAGCCGGGCGGAAATCGCGCGCGCTGTCTGGAGTTATTCGACGCCGGGCGCTGCGATTTCTTTGCGCCTGCTGATTACCGGCGCGGGTCTGACCTGTTCAAGCGCACCAGCTTGTTGCTGGACCGGATTTTGGCCGATATCCGTGTGCGTGATGAAATGCAACGGCTGGAAAAAGTCGTCGCGAAAGCAAAGTGAGCGCCGCCTTGTCTTCGAAAACAGATAGTAAGAACTATGGTGTGGGCGTCATAGTTCAACGTCCAGCACAATCATAAAATTGCTCTCCGTCAGGTAAATGTCAGGTAACTTGGCGTATAAATACCAGGTGACATGGCGAAAGATAACCGCGGCCTGGGTTGGTCTTGCGCAGGGCGCTATGATTAACGAGGGCGGATCAATGATGGAATTGTCGGCATTCGGCAGATTTTTTGCATCCGACAAATTGAAACCATGCGTTAAGCGCAACTAGCAATTTATTACTGTTCGTTAACGATTTTCTATCCAATAGCAGTGACTGTAGTGGTGAACAGATTTCACAAATCTACAATTTGAGATTGTTAGCGACTTATTTGAAGGAATTCACCAATGAAGACATCACGAGTGAGCTTTATGTTTACGGCTGTGGGAGCCGCCGTTTTGCTAATGCTGCCATCCTTGGCACAAGCAGCAACCGCGCCGGATGCGCGCACATTGAGCACCAAGGGCAGCGCCCCTGCGATAGCTGGCCGTGATCGAAGCGGTGAATTTCAGATCGCCAAACGACGCCGACATAAAGGACTTGGTACCGCCCTCGGCATAGCCGCTGGTGTTGCTGCCGTGGCCATTATCGCCAATGAAGCGGCAAAGGCTGAAAAACGTCGCAAGAGGCGCCAAAGAGCGCGGGTTCGGACAAATTCTAATAGCAATTATAACTGTCACCGCAATTTGCGGCGGCACTATCACCGCGCTTTGGGGGCAAAAGTTCTTCATCGCCATAACAGCCGCTGTGTAGCCTATAGAGATTATCCCGAAAGCGATATCGCTGTTGCGCCGCCGCGCCCCGCGCCTCGTCCCACACCGCGCTGTGATGCCGGTTTTGAATATATCGACGGTCAATGTTATCGCAATGAAGAACTGGATGCGGAACCGGCCAGTGATCGGCGCGAGAGCGCGGGCGGTGGCGACGATGCCGCTTATGAGCGTTGTGCGCGCGCCTATAATTCGTTCCGCTATGAGGACGGCACATTCCAGCCTTATGGCGATCGGCCACGTCGTTTGTGCCCCTATCTGGAATAGAACCACTGGCGGCAATATTCCAATAGGATAACGCTTAACTTGGAAGATAGATGTTTCGAAATCTCCCGGCATTCATTTGCCGGGAGATTTTTTGTATTGGCGTAGGCTGGGTCTTTTAGGAAATACAAAAATATGTCTCGCAGTAAAGCAACGGCAATTGGGTTTGTAGCGATCCTGCTTTGGTCGGCGCTGGCATTACTGACCGCGCAAAGCGGTCCAATCCCGCCTTTTCAGCTGACGGCAATGTCATTTGCTCTTGCCGGAGCGGCAGGCGCGCTCAGCTGGGTGATGCAACCGGCCAGAATGGCGGCGTTGCGCCAGCCTGCCGCGGTTTGGTTGCTCGGGGTTGGCGGTTTATTCGGCTATCATTTTTTCTATTTTACCGCCTTGCAGAACGCACCGGTGGTGGAGGCCAGTCTGATCGCCTATTTATGGCCACTGCTGATCGTGCTGTTTTCGGCCCTGTTGCCAGGTGAACGATTGCGCACGCATCATATGATCGGCGCCATTCTGGGGCTCGTCGGCGCGGGTTTGATCGTCGCCAAGGGCAATGCGGTGACTGTGCAGTCGCAGTTCATCGGTGGCTATCTGGCGGCGCTGGCCTGTGCGCTGATCTGGTCGGGCTATTCGGTGTTGTCGCGCCGATTTGCAGATATACCAAGTGATATTGTAACCGGCTTTTGTCTGGCCACGGCTGTTTTGGCGGCGACCTGCCATCTAGCGCTGGAGCAAACGGTTTGGCCGGCTGATCTATGGCAATGGCTGGCGATTGCCGGATTGGGTCTGGGGCCTGTTGGGCTGGCGTTCTTTGTCTGGGATTACGGCGTCAAGCACGGCGACATTCAGGTTCTTGGTGCGTCGAGCTATGCCGCGCCGCTGTTGTCGACGATCCTTCTGCTGGCCCTGGGCTATGGCCAGTTCAGCTGGACCATCGCCGCCGCCTGCGTGCTGATCACCGGCGGCGCTGCCATTGCAGCCAAGGATTTACTGTTCAGGCCGGACAGTTCTTGAAACTTGAGCAGACTTAAAATTAACCATCTCGGGCTGCAAGCGCAGCCCCGGCTTGCTTCACTTTTTGATCTCACGGTCAGTTCGCGTTCGCTCACACCTGCGATGGCGCGGGCCAACGGCCCGGCAGCCTCTTCGGCTGCTGGTGCGTTTGAAAATGCACGGTCAAGGCGCGCTCATCTAATACACTCAGCCATTTTTAATACACCCGGCCATTCTAATACATCTGGCCATCTAATACACCTGGATCGGGAAATAGCGCAAGAACAGCTCTTCATAGCGGCCAGACGCGCGCACACGCGATAGAGCGCGATTGATCAGCGCCTGCAATTGTTTGTCGCCCTTGGCAATGGCTATGGCTATGCCGTCGCCAAAATATTTTGGTTCTGAAAAGGCACCGCCACGAAATTCGCAGCAGCTATTGGCGGTGGTCCCATTGAGCCAGAAACTAAGAGAGATGGCATCGCCAAACAACAGCTCGATTTTGCCGATCTTTAACGCCTGGCGCGCCTCTTGGGCGTTGGCAAAATACATGATGCGGCTGTCGAGAAAAAAATCACGCAGATAAGCTGCATGGGTGGTGCCCTTAACCGCGCCGATGACGCGCGCTTCCAGGCCGACCGGCGTGATGGTTCGTTTCCCGGTCTTGCGCAGGGCGATGAAGCGGCCGGGGGTGTAATAATAACGGTTTGAGAAATCCACCTGCCGCAGCGTTTGCGCGTTGATGACATGGGAGGCAATCACCGCATCGGCGTCGCCGCGTTTAAGCGCCGGCAGTAGCGCATTCCAGGAGCGCGCTTTGATATCGCACGCGGCGCTCATTTCCAGACAGATTGCCCGCGCCATATCGACGTTGAAACCCGTCAATATGTTATCTTCGTCAAGATAATTGAAAGGCGGATAATCTTTGCCGGTTAGAAAGCGGATCGATACGCGTTTTTGAATAGAATCGGTGGATTCGGCAACCGCACCGACGCGCCCGCCAGCGCCTTTGATTTGTGCCTGAGCCGGCACCATGTTCAGCCAAAGCGCAATCAGTAGCAGACCAGACCAAACCAGCCCGGCTCGAACCGCCAGCCCAGGCTGGGGCAGACTGGAATCGGGCAAATCAGTCCGTCCCCGGTCAGTGGGCGGCAAAAGCAAATCAGATGTGCTGCACTTGGGATCTGTGTGGGTCATTCAGTTGCTGTCTCTGGCAGTTGCTATCTCTGGCAGTTGCTGTCTCTGGTAGTGGCTTTGGTATCGGCTCTGCTAGTAACGGCGAGCCGGTAACTGGCTTGGGGCCAACGCTTTGGCGGTCAATTAGCGCGTGAGACCTCCGCGGCGGCTTTGCGACAGCTTGGTTTCTAGCACAGACAGGTCTCATTTCCAGAAATTCAGGGCGAACATATGTCGATTTGCCTGCTCGCACAGCCCGATGTCCCGGAGCAACAGCCGCTGAGCTGCCAGAGCACCTGACGCATTCAGTACGAGCGCAGCAGGCGCGCCCTTGAGCGGCGTACACTGCCGATTGCAAGCACTGGGTGCCCGCCTAGTTTGCCTGACACTGTGGCAATCTTAGGTTGAGGTGTGCGGCGGGCCGCAGCTGCACTTGGCTTAGTGGGAAAGGGGTTAGTCAGAGATGGCTAAGATAGGGCGTGAGCGAAACTGGCAGAGCGCATAAACGGCAGCCGACGCCAGGTGCGGCGCATAATGGCGCGGATAAGCCGTCTGCGGCAGCTGTGCGCGTGCGGCATGGGCCCTCACTTGCTGGGTTCTCTCACACTGGGCTCGCTCACACTGGGCCCTCTCACGTTGGGCTCTCGCACGCCGGTTTGTCTGACACGTTTCTTGAGCAATGTCCGCCGCAAGCGATCAAAACTCATTCCAAACGTCATGTGCCGCCGGCACCACCAAGCGACTATGAGTTTCTCGTCGGCTCGTTGATTACACGCGATGAATTAGCAATGGCAGAAGCGACCGCCTGGTATTGGGGAGTGCCGCCTCATGAGGCTTTGATTGCGCTGGGCTGGATATCGGAAGCGGACTATGTCAGCGCATTGGCCAACTTGCTTGGGCTTGGTGTTATTACAACCCAGATCACTTTATTGCCGCTGGCTGGACCATCCGAAGACATTCCATTTCCTGGGTTGGTTCGCGCGGTATTGGACGATCGTGACGGCGCGCAATTCTTCGCCCTGGATAGTCTTGCAAATCCGCCGTGCGACATTCGCGCGATGTTGGCGCAATATGGCTTTGGCTCCCGGCAGGTGGTGCTGGTGCCGCGAAATGTACTGCGCCGCGGCGAGGAAACCGCCAGGAGCAAAGACAACTTGGCGGCCGCGATTGATGGATTTCGCCTTGCCGCGCCTGAGCTTAGCGCTGGAACGCCGGTCTGGCTTTGGCAAAGCCTG
>JAJRRE010000205.1 GCA_024279745.1 Alphaproteobacteria bacterium | reverse complement strand
CCCGCAAAGACATGGCCAGGGCCGCATTGCCGGTCGCGCGCTCGCCGAACTTTAGTGATTTTGCCGATAATCTAACGTCGGCGTCGAAATAACGAAGCGTCGGCATAGATAGGTTGGCTGAAGAATAAGTGTGGCTGAGACCATGGCTTAGACTGGCGGCAGCCGCGTTGACGCTTCCTTGGCGAACAGCTGGAACTGGCGTTTTGAAATAAGGGTCAAGGCTTACTATATTCGCCGCCAATGTTCCTTCAAACAAGGGACGATCTTGTTCGAGATTCAAGGTTAGTCCGCCGCTTATTTTATTGCCATCGAGCTCAAATTTGGAATTTTCAAAAGAGTAGGTATTGCCGATCATATTAATCGGGCCACTGGCGGAAAACGATTTGAGGGCGGGGCCGTCCGGGAAGCCGTTGATCAACCACTTGCCGAGCTGGCGCAGCTGCTTGGTCGCAAAATCCATTTTGCCCTGGATTTGAGACCCGCTGGCCAATGACAACCGGCCTTTGAAATCGATACTCACCAGATTGTTTTTGAGCTTAAAGGAAAACGGCATCAGTGCAAAATTAGAACCGCGTCTGCTTTGTGTTAAAGTTGCGTTGAAATCAACGCGCTTGCCGCGAAAAACCATACTGCCACTGGCCACCAACTGACCGACTTTGCTGCGTAGCAGGCGCGCATTAATGGCAGAAATTTTACTTGTCGAGTTACCCGATGCACTTTTTATAATCAAAGTGCTATTTGAGATATCAAGCGTGTCAAAGCCGAATTTCGTTAACGCCCCCATTAACGGCGCCATTATATCGCGAGGTTCATTGCCGCGGTCGACCTTGGACTGTTTTGTGCTGGTACTGTTATCGAGTGTGAATTGGCCATTGAAGAGCGAAAGATTGCGCGGACTGCGCGAATTATTACTGGTCGAGCGCCGTGATGCCGTCAGTTTGGAATCATCGATTATGATCTCACCATGATTGAGGATAAGCGAGGGTTGCCAGCTGAGTTGCAAAGGCGCGGTAACGCGGTAGCGGGTTGAATTGGCAGCTTGCGCATCAGCGATCTCAATCAAACCGCTGGTGAATTGTTTTGAAATTTGGGGCGCCGCGACACCCATGATTATTGCGCTAACGCCAACGCCAAAACATAACAATAATGGCAGCCGGGTTTTGATTTGCAATTTTGGTGTTTTAATCACCACGATGCGCAGTGCTCCAGTTGCTAAAAGGGGTCGTCTATTGCGCGTTACAATTCAATTGTTCGACCAAAAAGCGATCTGATAAGTATCCGATACGCTTTATTTGAATGGGTGCGTAATTTGAATAAGCACGCATAGTCGGCTCTAGTCATGACTGGACCAAATGTTCAGAACTCTTTTTCAAGCGTCAAACTTTCGCTTGCAAGCGTCCGACATTCGTCGCCAATCCAAAACCGCACTTGGACAACACCTAGAAACCAACAATCCCGTACATGGTCTTGCCAGACTAAAACGAAACCAGCTTGACCTGGGCACATACATACCCAGCTGGTTCGGCAGGAGCAACCTGGCGCTAGGTTAAAACATAGTTGGGGGCTGAGCAATGATTGATTTTCAACACGCGATTACAGCTTCCTAACCCGGAATTTCATAGATCAAGCACAGGTATCAGCTTGTTGTAAAATACGTAGAAGGTCGCAGGGCTGGATTTTCAATGCTCCACTGGTCATAGCCGGCGCCATGAATGCGGAGGCGGGTGAGTTATGTCATGTCATGTAACAGCACATTAAACAGTACAAGTAACAGCCCGTTGCTATTGGTGGGGAGCGTCGGGGTGTGCGGCGAGCGGGGGCGAACCAGGAGCATCCCTGCTGGCTCATATGTCTCACTGTGTCTTGAATGCCGACGCGCCGGGTTGGGGCAGCGCTGGCAGGTCATCAAGAACCACAATCAATCCATGACCTGCATTTGATTTGATGATCTTGCTGATAAGTAGTGATCGCTTGATCCGATGGATCTCGTGGTCTTGGCGCCGATATGACGGCAAGCTCCCATTGAGCAGAACCACGACGCCAGGGCGTAATCTCTTATGATACGCGCGTTGCTATTGATTATCGGTAGGTTTTGGTTTTTGCGTCATCAGGCGCAGGCCGATAAATCCAAAGATCAGCACTGTTACAATGATCAAAATTGCAAAACCGCCAAGGGCGATAAGAGCCAAAGGGTCAGTATCGAGAAGCTGTGAAATTGGCATCTAAACAATCTCCTGCGAGGAGTTGAGGGGCAAAGATTGAAGCAATCAGTGTGGTAACGCCGCTGCGGATGGCTTTTAAATCAGCCTGAAACTATCTTGCGCGTTACAACGCTATATTTGTAGTTTTATGGAATACCTGTCTTTGAGAATAATCAAACAACCTGGGTTGCGCCGCCAACGCCATGAACTGCGATCACTATTGCTCAAGGCCGTTGCATGAATACAGGTTTAATCGCGGCGATAAGGAGCGTGCGGGCGCTGGCAACAGGGCAGCGGCGTGTGGGGCAGATCGCCCAAGGACGTGTTAAGACAGATTGACGATGTGTTAATTGCGCTGCGTAATAGATCGCACGCATTTTTCTTAAAGACAGATAGTTTGTGAAATAAAGACTGATGGCAAACCTGAACACAAAAGAGTGCCGCGCGAGGGAGCGTGAAGTGTTATGGCGACGAAAGAAAAACATAAACAGATCGATAAGATCGAGAGACAAACACTGGATGACAAAATCAAGAAATCAGAATTGAAAGAGCGCCATGCT
>JAJRRE010000204.1 GCA_024279745.1 Alphaproteobacteria bacterium | reverse complement strand
TGTTGCTCGATTTGGCGGGTTAGAACCTGGCGCTGTCCGTTGAGAGCGCTCATCCGGCTTTTGAATAGTGCCCGCTGGGAGGCGAGCACCGCAAGAGTGTCACGCTGGGAGGCGAGCACCGCAGGAGTGTCACGCTGGGAGGCGAGCACCGCAGGAGTGTCACGCTGGGAAGGGTGCGGAACGACTGTGTTGCGACGAGCGGCGGGCTTCGCGGAAATGGGGGGCTGTGCCGGCGAAGCTGTTAAGGTAGCGGGAAGCAGCAATTCAGTTGCTCCATCGCGTTCGGCAATCAGGCGTGCAATTTGTAGTTTGACGGTCGTGAGTTTGGCCTGGGTGATGCTCATTGCGGCCCGCGCGTCGGTGCCGTCCAGGACAATAAGCAATTGGCCCCGTTGCACCAGGTCGCCGTTTTTCACCAGGATTTTTTGTACGATGGCGCGCTCGGAGTTTTGCACGGTTTGATAGGAACCTTCGACGCCGACAACACCGCTAGCTAGGATCGCGCCGCTGATGGTGAGGCCCCATGACATGAGCGCAAAGACCGCCGCCAGGATGGCCAGCGTCCAGCCGCCAAAACGGATCCAGGGGTCGGGACTATGGGAACTCGCTTGCGCGCGTGCCGGCTTACTTTGTCCAGCGCCAATGATCGCCTGGGCTTTGGCTGCGATGTTCGTCATCATGGCGCCTCCTGGTCCCAGTTGGCGCGGGCGGCTGGATGGGGTGCCGATTGACCCGATTGCGATTGCCCCGATTGCGATTGCAGTGACGTATTGGCGGTGGTCTGCTGTTGTTCCCGCTGCATTGGTGAGGGTCGTGCGGGCTGCTTGCCACATTGCAACAATTGCATAACCTCGTCATAGGGGCCAAAGGCGCGCTGAACCCCTTTGTCAATATAGAGTACGAAATCGGCGCGGGCGAGCGCTCCCACCCGGTGCGAGATCAAGACGATGGTCTGGCCGCGTTCGCGCATTCCAGCAATAGCTCGATCCAGCGCTTCGTCGCCCAGCCGGTCGAGATTGGCATTGGGCTCATCCATCACAATAAATGCTGGATTACCATATAGGGCGCGGGCCAGAGCAATGCGTTGGCGCTGGCCGCCCGACAGAAAGCTGGCCGCTGTTCCCAGCTTCGTGTCATAGCCTTGCGGCAGGGCGGTAATCAACTCATGTGCATGGGCCATTTGCGCAGCGGCAATAACGGCCTCGTCATTGGCGTCTTCTTGAAAGCGCGCAATGTTATCGCGTACCGTGCCGGGAAACAGCTCGACACATTGCGGCAGATAACCAATATGTTTGCCCAGTTCTTCGCGTGGCCATTGGTCCAGGCGCGCGCCATCAAGACGTACGCATCCCCCCATTGGCGGCCACAATCCAACCAGCGCCCGGGCCAAGGTTGACTTGCCTGCCGCACTGGGGCCGATGACCGCCAGAACTTGGCCAGGCGCAATCGAAAAGTTCAAGTTGGACAGGATAAGGGTGCGCGTGTCGCGTGCGGCCACTTTAAGATTGTCGACGTCCAATTGTCCCTTTGGTCTGGGCAGGGCGGTTGTCTGTCTGGGCTCGGGACATTCGCGCAGCAATTCGTTCAGCCGCTCATAGGCTTCGCGGGCACGCGCAAAAGAACGCCATTGGCCGATAGCCTGTTCAACCGGCGACAGCGCCCGGCCAAATATGATTGAGGCAGCAACGATCGTGCCGGCACTGATCTGTCCGCTAACGGCAAGTGCGGCGCCGATGGCCAGCATGGTCGACTGCATGGCCAGGCGCAGTGACTTCGACCATGCAGATGACGAGCCCAGCCGGTCGGCCACTAACACCTGCCATGCCAGCGATTGGCGATTTGCCGCTTGCCAGCGTGAGCGATACGCGCCCATCATCCCCAAAGCGGTAATGGTCTGCGCGCCCTGTTGCCCAGATTGAGCCAGATCAAGACTGGCGGCGGCGCTTAAGGTCGCTTCTTGCATGACCGCGCGGGAGCGGTATTCGCTGAATAGGGCAAGCGCCACCAAACCCGCACCGCCAATTGCAGCTGCCACACCAAGCAACCAGTGCAGGGCAAAAATGATGATCAGATAGATCGGCGTCCAGGGCGCGTCGAAAAAGGTGAGGGGGCCGGGGCCGGCGATGAAACTGCGCAGATGTTCCAGCTCGCGCATGATATGGGCCGAGCTTTCCGGCGTAGTAACGCTGCGCTGAATGGCTGCCTGGAATACGCGGGCGCCGATCCGCCGATCCACGTCGACACCGATGCGCACGATAATGCGCGAGCGCGCCAGTTCCAAAAGTCCAAGCACAAGATAAAGCATAACGGTCATGGCGAACAACACAACCAATGTGGGGATTGAACCCGATGCCATGACCCGGTCATAGACCTGCAACATGAAAATGGGGCCGGTTAACATGAGCAAATTAATGACCATGGAGAATATGCCCGCGGCAATGAAGGCACGTTTGGAGGCATAGAGCGCCGCGCGCAATTCGCTTCCCGTCGCACCGGATGACAACGGGTGCGGGTGTGTTGGTGATGGTGACGGTTCAAATTCTGGCGACGTCTGAGTAGCGCTTGGTTGGCGTTGCGGCTGGGACCCATCAGGACTAGAATTAGGACTAGGGCTTTGATTTTGATTTGGATCAGGACTGGGAAGCGGACCAGCGTGTTGTTGGGTAAGCGGGGGGCTTTCATGATCGCCTGGGCGGTCCGATTGGCGCGGCTGTGGTGGCTTAGGCGCTGCGCCAGTAAAGGCCCGTAATTTGTCTTGCACATTAGGCGGCATATGCCGCATGGGCGGCGGACCAGCATTGCCAAGCGGTGGCGATGGATTTGGCGCTGGAACTGAATTGGTTTTGCGCGATGGGACGCTTGCCTTTGATTTCGCTTCGCCGCCGCCGCTGCCGGAGTTTTGTTTTAACGCCGCTAGTTTGACATGCTCATAGTGCGGTTTTGGCGGTTGATAACTGACCGCTATAGGCTCAATCAGGCGCTGCACGCCAGGGTTGGCGGTTTCCTTTTTCTCCGTCAGACGGCGTGACAATGCCTTGCGCAGACGCTGGGAGTTGCGCTGTGCCGATGTCGGTTGGCGCGCCGTACTGTGCGTTTCGTGCGCGCCATGATCTTGCGCGCGACCATCTATGCGCGGGTGTTCTGGTTTGCGCGGGTGTTCTGGAGTAGTATTGGCGCCGATTGGTATGGCGTCCGCGCCAGGCTCGTTTGGCAGCGCTACTGTTTCAATTCCGGCCGGTAGCGGCTGAGCGGCGTCTTGGCGCGGCGTGATCGAGATCGAGCCTAAGCCATTGAGCGCCAGAATGTCCTGCATTGAACGCCGTCTAGCCTCAGCAGGTGCGGTGTCCGCAAGTGGCTCCTGTTGGCGCGCAGGCGCATCAGTTGGATTTGACTGGTTAGAACGCGGCACTGCTCGATGAACCTTAACGTTATCTTTGGGTGCCCTGGTAAGGCAGGTCAAACCGGATTAATGCGGCGTGGAATTCTAAATGAAACCTATTGTCTGATAATCCGGCCGCGATTTATACATGATATTTTGCAATGCCTGTTGTCACACAGACATGTGTTGCAGTTTAATTTAGCATGGTGAGGATTTAATTAAGAGCGCAAGCAATCCTGCGCGGGCCTGGCCATTTCGCTAGGTGCAGTCTTGAAGTCAATGCGCGGTAGTGGCTAACAGCACTTCCAATGTACCAGCATTCGGTTTTCCGATTGCTTCGCCTTAAGCCTTCGTTAGCACTTTCAGTGTTTATTAACTTTATCTCGACTTCGCGCTATTATCGAGGAGTAAGTAATGCGTTTTAAGAGTTTATTGGCCGCATTGGCGGTCTTGTTTTGTGTTTCACTGGCGGCTCCCAATGCTGCCCAGGCGGGATGGTTCGGCACCGATTTTTCCGATGGATGGGGCCGCACCCGCACAATCACTCACCGAATTTATAATCCGCGCTATCGGCACGTTTATAAGTCTCGTACTCATAGCGACCCTTATGCCTATCGCTATGTGCCGCGCCGCTATTATACCAAATCGACATCGCGCTATTGGGTTCCCGCCCGCAAGGCCCATCGTCATCGTACGGTGCGCAGTGCTCACAAATACCGCTATTACCCTGCCTGGGGCTATAAAAAGTCCCGCAGATCCGCGCGGCGCTGGGCGCGTTGAGCAAAGAACGAAGCACCCTGCTATCCCTATGATTTTGCGGAAATCGCACTGGTGTGAGGGGGCGAAACGAGGGGGCTAAAGCAGCCCCCTTGCCAGGCCCGGCCACGTGCATGGCCCGAAACGGATGATGAAAATTCGGGGCTTGCGGCCACCCGCCTTACCCGTTCACAAAGCGTTCATCTGAAATATGGCTCAATAAGGATGCTCAAGCGGTGGTTTGCCTTTGGCAAATCAGACCAACTTGACGGGGAGTGTTCAAATGCCCCGGTCCTTGGCGGCAGCGGTTCACGCCCGTCGCACATATCAAGGTCGTAAATCCAATATTGCATGGTCTGGCATGAAGTCTGGATCATATCTTATGTGCCGAGTGGATGCCGGGCAGGTATCCTCAAACAGGGGTGAAACCTTATGATCTCCAAATCAAAGACGTTACTGCAGATGAGTATGGCGCTGATGATGGCGCTTGGTGTGAGTTTTAGCACTGCCGCCCCGGCCCAGGCTGGTAGCCGCGATGGACGGATCGTGGCGGGGATTGTGCTGGGTGCGATTGGTTCGGCAATTGTCGCCAGCGAAATCCGGCGCTCGGAACGTAAGCGGCGCGCACGTCGTCGTGCGGCGCGGCGGGCGCGGCATAATTATAATTATTCGTCCTATAAGCCTCGCCGTTATCGGCAATATAGTTGTTATCGGGGACCCAAGCGTTGTGGCTGGGTTGGGCGGCGCGAATGCTGGTATAACCGCTATGATGAGCGAGTTTGCAGCGGTGGTCGTTATAAATGCTGGCGCGAACGGGTTTGCGAGTAAAAGCCTCGCGCCTAAACGGGCGTGCGAATAAACTGGGGCGCGAATAATATTGGCCATGTGAACAAAACTGGCGGTTCGGATTTAGGCGCTACTATTATTTTCAAATTTTTGAAAAGCAGCATGGTGATAAGCCGTGCTGCTTTTTTTATTCTGCATTGGCGGCGCACAATTTATAAGTAATTATTTACTAAGAGCTGTGAAATGACCGGGTGCGGCCAAATGCACGAATACGAATTAATCAGTATTTCAAAAGTTTCTGACATTGTGAGCACAACATTACACCGGCGAGAGCGAGCTGTGGGTGGCTCGTTTCATATCTTGCACGGTGTATTTGGTTTCCAATCTAAATGTGCAGAGGCGTGTTATGGTCAAGAACTGGCAGCGTAGAGGATTAGTGAAAACGGCAAATTTTGTGCGTTCATTCGTGCGGCATAAAAATGGCAGTGTTGCCATTATTTTTGCATTGTCCGCGGTGGTGTTCATGGGGGCAGGCGGTATTGCCATCGATTATGGCCGCGCTTATTCCGCCAAATCATCTTTGCAGGCGGCACTTGATAGCGCCGTCATGGCCGGCGTTACTGCCAAGCCCGACCCGGCGGCTTTTGCCGGTGTGGCAGGGGGATTGTCGGACGCTGAACGGCTGACCCGCGCGGAACG
>JAJRRE010000203.1 GCA_024279745.1 Alphaproteobacteria bacterium | reverse complement strand
CGTCCACATATTCCAAACTCGTCATATCAAATCGTGCCATATCAGTCTCCCAACCCTGATTAAATCATCTGCAATTGCCATCATTTATGCAATCGCTACTGCCTCCGCAGGTTCTCTCCCAAACCTGTTTTGGTCGCTCAAACGGGCATTGATTGTTGTTCAATAATCAATGGTGACCTTGAACCACCCGTTTCTCGCATTGAAGGTCAAGATGTCAGCCAAGAGATGAGATATAGTAAATAATACCAAATTAAATCAATATGTTACCGTTAATCAATATGACTGAAATTGCTAATGTTTGCCCCAAATCGGTGCATGTAAGTCAAATTGGCGCTGATAGTAGAGGGTTGTTTATGGTTTTCTTCATTGATGGCTAACCATAGAATTATTTTTTCATGGAAGGCTGGAATTTGTGACGAATTGTCTGGTTTCACCAGTATCGTTAGAAATTTCGAACCTGAATGCGAATGCCCTCTTGTTTTCGCCACATAGCACGCTAAATTAAACCACAAGCGATGATGCCAGAGCAATATCTGGTGGCGCGTCAATTGACTGCGCAGGTCCTATTGGGGGGAGTTCATGAAGTCGTTTATCCGTGCGAGTTTCGTCGTGCTTACGGCACTGCTATTAGCTGGCTGTGCGAATGACACAAGCAATGTGTTGACAGGGTTAACGCCGGTGACGCCGGCCTACGCTGCCGGATTGGGCGGTGAGCTGTCGCAGGACCCGACCAAGAAAACACTGGTTTCCAAAATGTTGACCGCAATCGCTTTGGAGCGCGTGACAGGGCGCAAACCAGATCCAGCCCGATTATCCGAGCTTTAACCAGACAGATTTTGCTCTGCCCAGATTGCTCTGCCATGATTACAAAGATGTGGCGGCGCCGTTATTCGCGATATGCGGTTCGATATCTGCAAACCGAAACCTGATCCAATACTTCTGAGTACCATGATACTCGGCGCCGTGATACTTGGTGCCGCTATACTTGGCCCAGTGCCGCGCCGCCATGCGCCCGCGCGAAACTGTACTGGGCAAATTCCGATGCAGCGGCATCGGGCAAGAGTGTAGGTCGATATGCTCTCTTGCCCGCATTATCCCGATAGTTACTTGGATGTTTGACCGAATAACACCGCTTGCGCTTCCTTGTCGGCAGACAGATCAAATTTTTCTGACATGGCGTCGCCAATATGCACAGCCTTGGCAACTGCCGCGCGGTCTTGCAGGCGCTGATACCAAGCTTCCAAATGAGGAAAATCGGCAAGGTCCTGGCCCTGATTTTTATAAGGCCGCACCCACGGATAAGCAGCCATATCGGCTATTGAGTACGCGCCGGCAAGATAGTCTACGTTTGCCAGGCGTTTATTCATGACGCCGTAGAGCCGATTGACTTCATTGGTATAGCGCTCAATGCCGTATTGAATGGGTTCGGGCGCATAATTGCGAAAGTGATGAGCTTGCCCAGCCATCGGGCCCAGCCCTCCCATCTGCCACATCAGCCATTCATCGACGGCCACACGAGCGCGCTCATCAGTGGGGTAGAATTTGCCGGTTTTGCGGCCCAGATATTGCAAAATAGCACCGGATTCAAAGACTGAAATTGGTTCGCCATCGGGGCCGTCTGGATCGATGATGGCCGGCATCCGGTTGTTGGGAGAGAAGGCCAAGAATTCTGGTTTAAACTGATCGCCGGTAGCGATGTTGATATATTTTATTTTGTAGGGAAGCTCGCATTCTTCCAGCATGATCGTAATTTTGTGGCCATTGGGAGTTGGCCAATAATAAAGCTCAATTACTTGCTCGGGCATGTTTTGGGGTCCGGTCGTGGTTCAAGGGGATAAAACATTATTGCATCTCAAGGACTGAGCCGCTCATTTATGACCAAAATCATGCCTTAACAGCGCCATTTGTGCGCGATAGCAGGGTCATTGAGAGTATTACCAGCCAGTCACGGATATCATGCACGCGCCGTTCCCCATCGTCCACAATAGCTTTAAGAAGTTCGCTCACATGATCTCGATCATATCGTTGAGCGTGTTGGCCAGTTGCGCCAAATCCGGACCCGCACTGGATGCAGGCGCGGGTTTAAGCTGTGTTGATGATAGTCCGCGTTGTGTTCGCTTGCGTATTTCAACGCTCAATTCGTTCAAGGCCGATGAGCAACGTCGCTGGGTGAAACAGCCGGTGAGCCCGAGGGCCTATGCAACTGGCGTGCGGATGTTTGCCTACCGCGATGCGCAGGCACGTTTGTCCTGCGCCGAGTTGGTGCATGGCCGCCGCGAGGCAGCCGGCGCTGCGACGGCGCTGCGTAAACCAGGGTCGGGGTTAACACCGGCGCAAATTTCGCGCGGGTTGATGTTGGCCGGCGATGTCGGCGAAGGCCTGCGCCGCGAACACCGACGCCGTTGCCGCTAGTACGGTACTCTCTTGGCTCACGGCGCGCACTCTCTTGGCTCACGGCGCGCACTCTCGTGGCTCACGGCGCGCACCGGCGTTGAAGGTAACGCCTGCGCCTCCGCATAGGCGCGAAACGGTTCGCGGGCGAACATTGTTCGCCGGGGTGCAGGATAGAAAAGACCACGGAACTATCACAGCTCGGACTTTTCGGTTCCTGCCCAGCCCTCACGCCAGAGCAAGCTGCGTCGCGACTGCGACCGAGAGCGCTAGCGATCCGGCGCTTATGCGCCGCCCCGCCGGAGCGCCACTTCGCGCGTG
>JAJRRE010000202.1 GCA_024279745.1 Alphaproteobacteria bacterium | reverse complement strand
GGTATGGTGTCGTTCGGCGCACTCTACTGTCTGTTCCCGTGGCTTTGGAAGCGCAAGGCGCTCTATTCAATCAAGCTGGTGGAATGGCATTTCTGGGTCTCGACCATCGGCATCTTGCTCTACATCACGTCGATGTGGGTGTCGGGTATCTTGCAAGGTCTGATGTGGCGCGCTTACGACAAGCTCGGCTTCTTGCAGTATTCCTTCGTCGAGAGTGTGGAGGCCATGCATCCGTTCTATGTCATTCGCGCTATCGGCGGGTCACTGTTCGTCATTGGCTCCTTCATCATGGCCTACAATCTGTGGCGCACGGCGCGCGGCGACGAATCACTCGATGCAGCAGATCAACCAGCTATTGCGGCGGCTCCCGAGCTGCGCGCGCAACCCGCTGAGTAGGGGCTTTAGAACATGAACCACGATTTTTTTGAGAAGAACTCCATCGTTCTGCTGATCGGCATTTTGGTTGCCGTGTCGATCGGCGGCATCGTGCAGATTGCGCCCCTGTTCTGGGTGTCGTCGACCATTGAGAAGGTGCAAGGAATGCGGCCCTATTCGCCGCTGGAGCTGCTCGGGCGCGGCATTTATATTCGTGAAGGCTGCTATCTGTGTCATAGCCAGATGATCCGTACCTTGCGCGATGAGGTGGAGCGTTATGGCCATTACTCGCTGGCGGCGGAAAGTATGTACGACCATCCGTTCCAGTGGGGCTCGAAGCGCACCGGGCCGGATCTGGCGCGCGTGGGCGGTAAATATTCCAACCAGTGGCACCGCGAACATTTGATTAACCCGCGTGCGGTCGTGCCTGAATCGATCATGCCCGGCTATCCGTTCCTGGCCAAAACCAAACTGGATTATTCGGACATTGCAGCGCGCATGAAAACCTTGCGGCTTACCGGTGTGCCCTATACCGACAGCCAGATCAAAGCTGCCAAGGCCGATGTGGAAGCGCAGGTGGACGATCCCGACAGCCGCGGCGGCGAAGCACTGATGAAGCGCTATCCCAAAGCCAATATTGGTAATTTCGACGGCGACGGCAAAAAGCTGTCCGAGCTCGATGCCCTGGTTGCGTATTTGCAAATGCTCGGCACGTTGGTTGATTTCACCAAATTTGATGCTTCCGGGCCGAACCTGAGATAGCGAACGAGAAAAGGCGAGCAGGCATGACTTATGAAACCGTAGCCGCGATTAGCCAGAGCGCTGTGCTGATCTTCTATATTCTCTTCTTTATCGCCGTGCTGGTCTATGTGTTCTGGCCGGGCAATAAAACGCGCTTTGAGCGCGCCTCACGCAGCGCCCTTGATCTGGACGGTAGCGCTAAAGATCCTGGAGACGACAACAAATGAGCGACAACCACAAAGAACTGGACGAGGCCACCGGCGTCCACACAACCGGCCATGAATGGGACGGCATTAAAGAATTGAATAATCCGCTGCCCAAATGGTGGCTCTATTCGTTCTATGCCTGCATTGTCTGGGGCATTGGCTATATGATCGCCTATCCCGCCTGGCCGTTACTGGATGGCTATACCAAGGGAATGCTTGGCTATTCGCAGCGTGCGGTGGTGATGAGCGAAGTGGCGCTGGCCAAGAAAGCACAATCGAAGTTTCGCGATGAGCTGGCCAAGACCTCGATCGAAAAGATCAAGACCAAACCCGAGCTGTTGCGCTTTGCCATGGCTGGCGGCAAGGCGGCCTTTGGCGATAACTGCGCCCCCTGTCATGGGCGCGGCGCGCAAGGCTCAAAAGGCTATCCCAATCTGAACGATGACGACTGGCTTTGGGGCGGTAAAATCACCGACATCCAATATACCATTCGCCACGGCATCCGTGCAGCCGATGAAGATACGCGCAGCAACGACATGCCCAAATTCGGCGTTGAGGAATTGCTGGAGCCGG
The DNA here is from genome assembly GCA_024279745.1 of Alphaproteobacteria bacterium. Taxonomy (GTDB): domain Bacteria; phylum Pseudomonadota; class Alphaproteobacteria; order Rhizobiales; family Hyphomicrobiaceae; genus JAJRRE01. The sequence goes on along the minus strand of JAJRRE010000202.1, from coordinate 17,660 downwards.
CGCAGATCAATGAGGCGGCTGAATATGTTTTGTCATTGAGCGGCAAAAGCAAAGATGCCGCCGCCGCCGCCAAGGGTAAAGTGATTTTTGAGGAGCAATGCGCCGCCTGTCATGGCGATAACGGCCAGGGTTTGCAGGAAATGGGCGGGCCGACATTGCGCGATGCGATCTGGCTTTATGGCCGCAGCAAAGCCGATGTGGTGAAATCCATTGAAACGGGGCGCGGCGGTATTATGCCGGCCTGGGCGACTAGGCTGGATGAGGTGACGATCAAATCGCTGGCGGTTTATGTGCATTCGCTCGGCGGCGGTACTTAAGCGCTCGCAGCCGGTAAATTGGCAGTAACTATCACTGGGCGCCAATTGCAAAAATCTTGAACATGGTACTCCAACAACCGAACACCCCAGCAACCTCATACGGTGGAAACCAGCATGGAAGCCAAAGAGGCATTCATAACGCCATTGCCGGGCCGCGCTTCAGACGCCGCGCCGGGTGTTGCGACCATCGATGTTGAGGCGGTCAACACCAAGGGTGAGCGCGCCCTGTTCGCCTCGCGCAAAAAGGTTTACGCCAAGCGCGCGAAAGGCACATTCCGCAACATCAAATGGGCGGTGATGATTGTCTCTCTGGCGGTCTATTATATCCTGCCATGGCTGCGCTGGGATCGCGGGCCGGCGCTGCCTGATCAGGCAATCCTGCTCGATTTTCCCAACGCACGGTTTTTCTTTTTCTTTCTGGAAATCTGGCCGCAGGAATTTTATTACATCACCGGCCTGCTGGTGCTGGCGGCGCTGGCGCTGTTCTTAACCACCTCAGTCGCCGGGCGCGCCTGGTGCGGTTACACCTGTCCGCAGACCGTATGGACTGATCTGATGATTGCGCTGGAGCGGTTCTGGCAGGGTGACCGCAATGCGCGAATGCGGCTCGACAAGGCGCCATGGAGCGTCTCGAAGATCTATAAAAAAGTCATGACGCATCTATCGTGGATGCTGGTTGGCCTGCTGACCGGCGGCGCCATGGTGCTGTATTTTCGCGATGCACCGACCTTAATGGGCGAATTGGTGACCGGCACGGCGCCGGCCATCGCCTATATCTTCTTAGGCATTTTCTCCTTCACGACTTATCTCCTGGGCGGCATCGCGCGCGAACAGGTGTGCATCTATATGTGTCCGTGGCCGCGCATTCAGGGCGCGCTGATCGACAAAGATTCGATGCTGGTGACCTACCGCGATTTTCGCGGCGAACCGCGCGCCAAAAAGAAGAAGGGCGAAAGCTGGGACAATCGCGGCGACTGTATCGATTGCAAGGCCTGTATTGCGGTCTGTCCGGTCGGCATTGATATTCGCAATGGCCCGCAGCTTGAGTGCATCCAGTGTGCGCTATGTATCGACGCGTGCAACGACATCATGAAAAAGGTAGGCCGGCCGCAAAATCTGATCACCTATGAAAACTTCACATCCATTGAAGCCGAGCAACGGGGCGGCAAGCCAAAGCTGAATCTTTTTCGCGCGCGCAATGTCATTTATCTGGGTCTCATGATGCTGGTTGGCGGGCTGATGCTGGCGGCATTGCTGCAGCGCTCTGTGCTCGACGTCAATGTGCTGCGCGACCGTAATCCGCTTTATGTGCAGCTGTCGGGCGGCGGTGTGCGTAATGGCTATACGCTGAAGATTTTGAATAAGCTCTATGATACGCGCAGCTATAAACTGACTGTCGAAGGGCTGAAGCGGGCGAAGCTGAAGATTGTCGGTTATGACGGCGACGGCAGCAAAGCGGTGCTGTCAGTTGTCCCCGATGATCTGCGCGAATTCCGGGTTTTTGTCAGTGTTGATGAAACCGGACTTGAAGCTGTGAAATCAGAATCCGCCCCAATCACATTTGTGGTCGAGGATCTTGACGACGGCAAACAAACGCGCCGCGATTCCACCTTCCGGCGGCCAGCGGGCTGAGCCCGGCGCCGCAGTAATACGAGTTACTTAACGATTTGAAATTCTGGGTGATGCGACAGCCAAGAGGTTTATAAATGAGCGGATCAATCAACAGCAGTAAAGGCGGTGCGCCCGTGAAACCGATTACCGGCAGGCACGTATTTGGGGGATTTGTCGTATTCTTCGGCGTCATTTTCGCGATGAACGGCGTCTTTATGTATTACGCCGTCTCTACGCATACGGGGCTTGATACCACCAATTCCTATCGGCGCGGCCTCAACTATAACGACCGTGTTCGCGCCGAAGCGCGGCAGATGCGTTTGGGCTGGAAGCCGGTGCTTGCGCTTAATGCGCGCGCCGATGAGGTCACGTTGCGCTTGCGCACGAAGAGCAATCTGCCGGTGCCAAATCTCGTAATTACCGGTGTTTTAAATCGGCCGACGACGGCGGATTTCGATCGCAAGCTTGTGCTGCAGGAAGCTTCCCCGGGGCGTTATGTCGCCAATTTCAAACCATTATCACCCGGCAACTGGATTATCTCACTACGCGCCGTTGACCAGACTAAATCGGTGAACAAGATCGTCTATCGCTTAAGGAAACGGCTATGGCTGAAACCGCCGAAATAGACCGCAGTGCGGACCACCAATTGGACCGGGCGCTAAATCAGGCTGCTGACCAGGTCGCTGCACAGGCTTCCGGCCAGGTTGCTAATCGGGCGGCAGGCACAAATGAGCCGCGCCCAAACCCGCCGCCACGCCAATTTCCGCCGCCACAACGACTTGCGGATCTGACGCTTGCGGTCGAGAACATGAATTGCGGCGGCTGTATGCGAAAAGTCGAGAAAGCCTTGCGCGCTCTGCCCGGCGTCAGCACTGCTCGCGTTAATTTGTCGGCCAAACGCGCGAGCGTGCAGTATCATGAAAATCGGATCGACGCTGAGGCGATCATTCAAGGCCTGGCCGCTGCCGGTTACAAGGCCGGCGAACTGGATGAGCGACACGCAGACCAGCAAGAAAATCATGAAAAAGATTTTTTGCGCCGCCTTGGCGTGGCGGGCTTTGCGGCTATGAACGTTATGCTGCTGTCGGTCTCGGTCTGGGCCGGCGGCGCTGATATGAGCGCGCCCATTCAAAGCCTGTTTCATTGGCTGTCGGCTTTGATTGCGCTGCCGGCCATTGTTTATGCCGGGCAGCCGTTTTATCGCTCGGCGCTCAGCGCCCTCAAAGCGCGCACTCTCAATATGGATGTGCCGATTTCGCTCGGTGTCGTGCTTGCCTCCACCATGAGCGTGTATCAGACCGCTCGCGGCGCCGACCATGTTTATTTTGATGCGGCGATTACATTGCTGTTCTTCTTGCTGATTGGCCGTTATCTGGATCAGCGGATGCGCGGGCGGGCGCAAGGGGCGGCGCAAAATCTGATTGGCATGATGTCGCTGACCGCTACGGTGATCGGCGATGACGGTAAGCTGGCGCGCGTTTCTGCAAAGACACTGGAGCCTGGAATGCGCGTGCTGGTGGCGGCAGGTGAACGGGTGCCGGTGGACGGGCGCATTGTGTCCGGCCGTAGCGACATTGATGATGCGCTGATTACCGGTGAGAGCGTGCCGCGCGTGCTCGATGAAGGCGCCGCGGTATATGCCGGAACGCTTAATCTGTCGGGACCGCTTACAATCGAGGCCAGCGCCACCGATAAAGAAACACTGGTGGCTGAGATCGCCCGTCTGATGGATGCTGCCGAGCAGGGACGCGGGCGTTATGTGCGGCTGGCCGACCGCGCCGCCGCCATTTATGCTCCCGCCGTTCATGCGCTGGCGCTGATCACATTCATCGGCTGGCTGGCTTTCGGTCTGGGGTGGGAAGCGGCCCTGACCAGTGCCATTGCGGTCCTGATTATCACCTGTCCGTGCGCGTTGGCGTTGGCTGTCCCGGCAGTGCAGGTCACTGCTGCCAGCCGCCTGTTCGACAAGGGCGTTATTCTAAAGGCCCCCGATGCGTTGGAGCGGCTGGCTGAGGCCGATGTCATTGTGTTCGATAAAACCGGAACGCTCACACGCGGTGTGCCCAGGCTTACAGGACTAACGCCGCAAATATTGGATGTTCTGCCCGCTGCTGCGGCGCTTGGCGCGCTCAGCTCGCACCCCTATGCCCGCGCCCTGGTTGCGGCGGTTGCGGCACAGGGACTTGCGGTCTCGCCGGCACAGGACGCACAGGCCGCGCAGGACGTAGAGGAAGTTCCCGGCTGCGGGTTGACGCGCGGTGACGGAAAAACGCTTGAGCGCCTGGGGTCTGCCGAGTGGGTTGGTGTCGACGACGCAGATTTTGCTGGTGGTCGTTCAAGATCCAACAATGCGACTCCGAAAAGCGCGTCGTTATGGTATCGGCTGGGCGACGCCGCGCCGACCGCGTTCACATTTGAAGACGAGCTCAAATCAGATGCCGCAATGGTGGTTGGCGCTTTATATGAGGCAGGCTACCAGGTCGAGTTATTATCGGGTGACCGGATTGCGGCGGCTGAGATAGCGGCGCGCGCGGCCGGGATACAGCGCTGGCGCGGCGCGCAAAAACCCAAGGACAAAATTACCCGATTGGACGCGCTGGCGGCACAAGGGCATAATGCGGTTATGATTGGCGACGGACTTAACGATGCGCCAGCTTTGGCAGCGGCTCATGCGTCTTTGTCGCCGTCCAGCGCCACACAAATCAGCCAAAGCGCCGCCGATGTTATTTTCCAGGGCGGCCAATTGGCGCCGATCCTTGAAACTTTGCGCGTTGCCAAAGCTTCAAAGCGCATGGCGCTGCAGAATTTCGCTATCGCCGCCGGTTATAATTCGATTTTCGTACCGCTGGCCATGGCCGGAATTGTAACGCCGCTGATTGCCGCCATTGCGATGTCGGCTTCATCAATCGCCGTGACGGCAAACGCTATTCGCTTACGTGGTAAGAAACTGGTATTGTAGATCTATAAGAAAATTGGGGCCGGGCTGTTGGCGCGCGCCAATCGATACCGGCGTCCGGTGCAACTTGAAAAAGGCAGGACCAACATGACCGCACTTTCCTGGCTGATTCCCGCCGCGCTTGTTTTGGGTAGCCTGGGCCTGATCGGCTTTTTGTGGACGCTCAAAAGTGGGCAATATGACGATCTGGAGGGGGCGGCCTGGCGCGCCATTCAGGACGATGACGATGAGCCCAATACCGGCACCGGCAGCACCGGCCGCGGCGACGGCACCGGCAGCAGAACCGCGGCGCCAAAAGAGCGCTAGCAGGAAGATAAAGCGGTAGTTAAAGCGTTAATGTTACCTCGGTCGGATGAGGGTCCCTTGATTTAACTGGCCAGCCAGCCTACATGCGCAACAATGCGCAAACAAAAACAACAGACCAACCCCTATTATCAGGGCCCGTTGAGTGATCATTTCGATGGCCTGCGGTTTTTTCTTCCCAATAGTGTGAACCCGGCCAACTCCATTGCTGATCTGTTGCGCTGGCAGTTTTCCGGCGAGAAACAAAAATGGCCGAAGCGGGTTGACCCGCAGCCCCATAAACACAAGACCTGTATGCCCTGTATTGCGCGTCATGACGGCGATAACTTTGCTATAACTCTTATTGGTCACGCCACCGTCCTGTTGCAGATTTGCGGGTTTAATATTCTGACCGATCCGTTTTTCTCAAACCGTGCCAGCCCGTTTTCCTTTGCCGGGCCCAAACGCGTCTGCCCACCGGCGCTGGCGATCAAGGAACTACCGCCAATTGATATTGTGTTGCTCAGTCATAATCATTTCGATCACATGGATTTGCCAGCGCTGGCGCAGATCGAGCGGCTGTTTTCGCCGCGCATTATCACCCCGCTCGGTAATGGCGCCATCATCGCCAAGACCGGCCAGCGTCACGATATAACCGAAGTGGATTGGGGTGAGCAGGCCGCGCTGAGCGCCCAAGTGCAAGTCACGGCGACGCCGGCGCTGCATTGGTCCAAGCGCGGGCTGAAAGATCGCAATATGGCGCTCTGGGCGGCCTTCGTAATTCAAACGCCTTTTGGGTCGATATATTTCGCCGGTGATACGGGCTATGGCGATGGCGGGCATTTTCGCGATGTTAAAAATGAGTACGGCGCGCCGCTGTTATCGTTCCTGCCGATTGGCGCCTATGAGCCGCGCTGGTTCATGAAGGCGCAGCATATGAACCCGGATGAAGCAGTAAAAGCGCATGTGGATTTGGAAAGCGCCCAGTCCATCGCCATTCACCATGCGGCAGTCCAGCTTACCGACGAGCCAATTGATGCGCCGGCAAAGGCGCTTGGCGCCGCATTGGATAAGTACAACATCGATCCGGCGCTATTCCGCGTGCTGGATTGCGGTGAGAGCCTAAGCGGGCAACACCTGATATGCCGCGCCGAATAACAGATGTGAGCCGGCCGTTCATTGAAGCGGCGTTCAATCCTCGGTTTAGTACTGCCAATGTGCACCTATTGGTCGTCCTCAAAGCCAACCAGATCGCGATAAGCGTGCCAGGTCGCATGGCCGATCAGCGGAAACACCACAACCAGCCCCAGGAACAAGGTGGCCAGTCCAAACAGCATTAGCGCGGCAATGAGCACAGCCCACAGGGACATGGCTTTCAAGTTCTGTTTCACGGCACGCATACTGGTCAGCGCCGCGGTTACAACGTCGATCTTGCGCACCAGAATCAGCGGCACAGAGATAGCCGAAATTGCAAAGACCGCCACGGCCAGCAGACCGCCGACGATGGAGCCCATGACCAACAGGCCCAGGCCACGGCCGGTGAACAGCAAGGTGGGGATGAATTCTGAAACCGGCGGCAGGCCGTTCGCGCCCAAAAACAGCATGAACATTAAAAAGGCGATTTCCATCCAGGCGAAAAAGACCAGCATCAGGGCAATACCCATAAAGCCGATCTGTCCCGTGGCATGGGCGCCGGCGAAGATCATGGATTTGAGCGTTATTTCCTCGTTGGTTTCAAGGCGCCGACTGGCATCGTAGAGGCCAACGGCCAGCAATGGCCCGATCAGCAAAAAGCCGCCGGACAATGGCAGCATCAATGAGACCAGATTAAATTCGACTAGACACAACACCAGCAGCCCCGAAGTGAGCGCAAATACCGCGCCATAAAGCAAGCTGGCGTGGGGGATCGCCCACAAGTCACGCCATCCCTTGGCCAGCCAGTTCCAGGGGGCATCAAAGGCAACCTCTTTAACGATGAGGCCCTCAGCGCCGCCTCCCAATATGTCCCGGTTTTGCGGTAATTCCACTTTTGTTACGGTCATGACAGCTCCAGCGCGAATGGGGGTGAAATTGTGTAGGGTTAGCATAGCATTTCAGCGCGCCGAACGAAACGAAAAGCGGTACAAAATCGGGCGGTTTGGGGTGCGGCAATCTGTGCAGTCCCATTTGATCTTTGCCGGGGCTTGGACCTTGAGCTGCCCGACCCAGCATCCTGGCAAGATGTGCGCATCACATTGCGGCGATGCACCAACTTGCCCGGCTGCGGCGCAAACCCTATAATGCGCACTCAAAAACGTGACGGTGACTGGTTTTCAGTTCTCTTAGCTTGCCGGCGCCCAACGCCTCTCTTGACCAAGACGGCGCGGCGCAATCAAGAGGCACAGTCGCCGCGCACAATAAATTTCAGCTTGTTCGTATGGTTTTATCTGCCTGGCAGAAGCCGCCACTTTCCATGGGATTGGGGCGTTTCTTTCCTGGCAAGGCGAACACTCAAAAAGATGGGTTAAAACCTCGTGGCAATGAAGACGTTCTCAAAGATCCTGGTGGCCAATCGCTCCGAAATCGCCATTCGTGTTATGCGCGCGGCCAATGAGCTGGGCATTCGCACGGTCGCGGTTTACGCCCATGAAGACCGGTTGGCGCTACATCGTTTCAAGGCCGATGAAAGCTATCTGATTGGCAAAGGGTTGGGGCCGATCAAGGCTTATCTGTCGATTGAGGAGATCATTCGTGTGGCCAAACAGGCCGGCTGCGATTGCCTGCACCCCGGCTATGGCTTTTTGTCGGAAAACCCGGAGCTGGTTGAAGCCTGCGCGGACGCGGGCATTACCTTCATTGGCCCGACAGCTGCATCCATGCGCGCACTTGGCAATAAAGTCTCGGCGCGCAATCTGGCGCAAAAGGCCGGCACCCCGGTTATGCCCGCCAGTGGCCCTTTGCCGGAAGACTATGCCAGCATCAAGAAGGCGGCAGAAGAGGTCGGCTTTCCGGTGATGCTGAAAGCATCCTGGGGCGGCGGCGGACGCGGGATGCGCGTGATCCGCACCGAAGCGGAGCTTGAAAAAGAAGTTACCGAGGGGCGGCGCGAAGCTGAAGCAGCGTTCGGTAATGGCGAAGTTTATCTGGAGAAGCTGGTTGAGCGCGCCCGTCATGTGGAAGTGCAATTGCTCGGCGACAGCCATGGCACTGTCGTACATCTGTTTGAGCGCGATTGCACCGTGCAGCGGCGCAACCAGAAAGTCGTTGAGCGCGCACCGGCCCCCTATCTGACCGACAAGACCCGCACTGAGCTGTGCAACTCGGCCATTGCACTGGCGAAGACCGCAAACTATGTCAATGCGGGCACAGCCGAGTTCTTGATGGATGTGGACACCGGCAAGTTCTTCTTTATCGAGGTCAATCCGCGCATTCAGGTCGAGCATACGGTCACCGAAGAAGTTACCGGCATTGATATTGTCAAGGCGCAGATCCGCATTGCAGCGGGCGGGCATATCGGCAAGGTCAAGGAAACCGGCGTGCCCAAACAGGGCGACATCAAGCTGCATGGTCATGCCTTGCAATGCCGCATCACGACAGAAGATCCGGAAGCTAATTTCATTCCCGACTATGGCCGCATCACCGCCTATCGCGGCGCCACCGGGTTCGGCATTCGTCTTGACGGCGGCACGGCTTATTCGGGCGCAGTGATTACGCGCTATTATGATTCGATGCTGGAGAAAGTCACCGCCTGGGCGCCGACGCCGGGCGAGGCTATTGCGCGGATGGACAGAGCCTTGCGCGAGTTTCGTATTCGCGGCGTGGCGACCAATCTGGTGTTTGTGGAAAATCTGATCAATCACCCGAAGTTTAAACATGCCGATTATACCACGCGCTTTATCGACCAGACGCCTGAACTATTCGATTTCAAAAAGCGCCGCGACCGGGCGACCCGGCTGCTCAACTTCATCGCCGACGTGTCAATTAACGGCAATCCGGAAGTCGAGGGCCGTGTTTTGCCGCCGCCCCATGCCGCGCCGATCCCGCCAGCCTTTGAGCCGGGCAAAACACCCAAACAAGGCACGCGCAACCTTCTCGATAAGCTCGGCCCCGATGGCTTCGCGCAATGGGTGCTGAAGCAAAAGCGCCCGCTGATCACCGACACCACAATGCGCGATGCGCATCAATCCTTGCTGGCGACAAGAATGCGCTCCTATGACATGATTCAAGCAGCTGACGCTTATGCGCATAAACTCCCCGATCTGTTTTCCATGGAATGCTGGGGCGGCGCCACATTCGATGTATCGATGCGTTTCTTAAAAGAATGCCCGTGGGAGCGCCTGCGTGCTTTGCGCAAACATATGCCCAATGTGCTGCTGCAGATGCTGTTTCGCGGCGCCAATGGGGTCGGCTATGCCAGCTATCCAGATAATGTAATCCGCGAATTCGTGCGCCAGAGCGCTGATAGCGGTATGGATGTATTTCGCGTGTTCGACTCGCTGAACTGGGTTGAGAACATGAAGGTCGCCATGGAAGCGGTGCTGGAGAACGGCAAACTGCTCGAAGGCACTTTGTGTTATACGGGCGATATTCTTGACCCCAAGCGCGCCAAATATGATCTCGACTATTATGTGAAGTTGGCGGGCGAGCTAAAGAGCGCCGGTGCGCATATGATCTGCATCAAGGACATGGCGGGGCTATTGAAACCAGCCGCCGCCGGACCGTTGATCAAGGCGCTGAAAGAAGAGACCGGGCTGCCGCTGCATTTGCATACCCATGACACATCGGGGATCTCGGCGGCGACTGTGCTGGCAGCCGTTGAAGCGGGCGTAGATGTGTTTGATGCGGCCGTAGATTCGCTGTCGGGTCTGACCTCGCAGCCTAATATGGGATCACTGATCGAGGCGCTGAAGGGCGGCAAACGCGATACCGGCATTGATCCGGCGACCGTGCGCCAGTTCTCAGACTATTTTGAAGCGGTGCGCAAACAATATGCCGCGTTTGAATCCGATCTGCGCTTTGGCGCGTCGGAAGTTTACCTGCATGAAATGCCGGGCGGCCAGTTTACCAATCTGAAAGAGCAGGCGCGCTCATTGGGCCTGGAAGCGCGCTGGCATGAAGTCGCCGCGACCTATTCCATCGTCAATGAAATGTTCGGCGATGTGGTCAAAGTCACGCCGACGTCAAAGGTCGTTGGTGATATGGCGCTGGCCATGGTCTCTGCCGGTCTAAGCCGCGCCGATGTTGAAGATCCCGATAAGGATATCTCATTCCCTGATTCGGTTATCTCATTATTTCGCGGCGATATCGGTCAGCCTCCCGGGGGCTTTCCGACTAAGCTGCAGGCGAAAATTCTGAAAGGCGAAAAGCCGTTGACCGTGCGGCCCGGCGCTGATCTGCCCGCTACGGATTTGAAAGCCGCCAGGCTGGAAGTAGAAAAGGCCGTCGAGCAGGAGATTTCCAGCGAAGAGCTAAACTCCTATCTCATGTATCCAGAGGTGTTCAAAACCTATGCCGCCTTCCGCCGTGATAACGGCCCGGTTGCAGTGCTCGACACGGACGTCTTTTTCTACGGCATGAAGCCGGGCGAGGAAATCCGCATTGAGCTGGAGACTGGCAAGACCATGGTGCTGCGCTGTCAGGCTTTCGGTGAACTGGACGACGACGGCAAGGTCAAAGTGTTCTTCGAGCTCAACGGTCAGCCGCGCACCGCCCGCGTGCTCAACAAGGCTGCTGCCGGCACAACCAAAAGTCATCCCAAAGCGCAGGAGGGCAATGCCGATCATGTCGCCGCGCCAATGCCGGGGCTGATTGCCTCCGTCGCTGTCGAGCCGGGCAAAAAAGTGCGCAGCGGCGATATGCTGCTGACCATTGAGGCGATGAAAATGGAAACGTCAATTTATGCCGAACGCGGCGGCGTCGTAAAAGAAATGTTCGTCGCGCCCGGATCGATGGTCGATGCCAAGGATCTGTTGGTCGAGTTCGAGGCTTGAAGATTAACAATGAGTAGGCTGCGACGGGAGCACTCCTGAGAGGGGGGTGTTAGTTGTCGGTTTATTGATCTCGCTCACGGGCGTTCACCGCTTGGTTTGCATCTGAACAAGCGGATATGTCACTGGGCGGTGCCCAAGCGGGCCCTCCGCGGGGGCGGGCCTAAGGCCCGGGCGAACATTGTTCGCCGTGGTGCCTCTATCTGTCTCACGGCGCTGATCCATGCCAAAAGGCATGGGCACCTGCGACGGCGCGGCGCTAAGCGCCGGGCGAACATTGTTCGCCGTGGTGCCGGATAGAAACAATCGCGGAACTATCACAGCTCGGGCTTTTCGGTTCCTGCCCAGTCCTCACGCCCGAGCAAGTTACGTCGCAACTGCGACCGGGCTGCAAGTGCAGCCCCGGGCCGTTGGCCCGCGCCTCGCAGGCGCAGGCGTTACCTCCAACGCCGGTGCGCGCCGTGAGAGAATTAAAACTTCGCGAGGCAAACAAACCCGTTTTATTTCACCGCGTCCTCATACCACTCGACCAGTAATTTGCGCTCGCCCGGTTCGATGAATGAGACGTTGGCAGGCGGCATGGCGGTGGAGCGGCCGGCGTGCAGATAGATGAGCTCGGCATGGCGCGCGATTTGGGCGTCGGTTTCAAGCTTCACGCCCTTGGGTGCGATGGCTATGCCCTCCCAGCTCGGCTCATCTCCATGGCACATGGAACAGCGGCCCTGCACCACATCGCGCACTGCTTCGAATTTGGCTGATTTAATCAGGCGCGATTGGGTGGGGGTCATGCGTGTATTCTTTTTTCCTTCAGATGTGGGGCCGCCGACGGGGCCGGGCAGGGTCGACAACCAGACGATTGCTCCAAACAGCAAGGCCGTCAGCCCCCAGGTCCAAAGCGGATTGCCCTTGCGTGCGTGAACCGTATTGAAATAATGGCGAATGGTGACCCCCATCAAAAACACCAGCGATGCGATCAGCCAATTGTAAGGCGTAGCAAAGACCAGCGGGTAATGGTTCGACATCATCAGGAACAATACCGGCAGGGTAAGATAGTTATTATGGGTAGAGCGCTGTTTGGCTTGCAGGCCCAGAGCCGGGTCGGGGCGTTTGCCCGCTTTCAGATCAGCCACTCCCTTGCGCTGATTGGGCATGATGATGAGGAACACATTGGCGGTCATGATGGTCGCGGTGAAGGCGCCCAGATGCAGTAGTGCCGCGCGGCCGGTGAACAGCTGCGTATAACCCCAGGCCATGGCCACCAGCACAATATAGAGCAGGATCATCAGCAGAGTCGCGTTCTTGCCCAGGGGCGATTTGCACAATAGATCATAAATGATCCAGCCGAGGCTGAGTGAAGCGAGTGAGATCGCAATGGCCATGGTTGGCGTGACGTCGAGGACCGCCGGGTCGATGAGATAAAGCTGCGCGCCCGCATAATAAACAATGGCCAGTAGCGCGAACCCGGACAGCCAGGTGGAATAGGATTCCCATTTAAACCAGGTCAGATGCTCCGGCATATTGGCGGGTGCCACCATATATTTTTGCACATGATAGAAGCCGCCGCCATGCACCTGCCATTCTTCGCCGCTTGCCCCTTCGGGCAGTTTATCGTGGCGATGCAGGCCCAGATCGAGTGCGATGAAATAAAATGATGAGCCGATCCAGGCAATGCCGGTGATGATATGCAGCCACCGCACGCCCAAAGCCAGCCAGTCCCACAACACCACATTGATATCCATAAGACGTCCCCAAATCATTGCCTTCGCGCAGTTTTACAAGAAATCACATGGTCTGGAAGGGGGAGAGTTGGCGCCAAGACTTTCAAATTTATCTGTATAATGCTACGTTTTGCCCGCAGATATTTGCTAATCCAACCGGCAACGCGGCACATCATGGCCTATGTCAACAATCTGAAAACCTTCGTGCGCGTGTTTGAGCTGGGCTCGATGTCGGCAGCGGCGCGTGATTTGCGCATTTCTGCGGCGGTTGCCAGCAGCCGCATGATCGAGCTGGAAAAACATCTGGGCGTGCGTCTGTTTAATCGCACGACCCGCAAATTGCGCCCAACCCAGCAGGGCAAATTGTTTTATACCGGGGCGATCAAGATCCTTGATGCCATAGAGGAAGTCGAGGGTGGGATCGCGGAGATCACGGCCAACCCGCGTGGCACCTTGTTTATCAGCGCGCCTCTGGGCATCGGCAAAAAGGTGATTGCGCCGCTGATCCCAAAATTTCAAGAGCGATTTACGCAAGTTATCGTGCGGTTGCGGCTGTCGGACCGCAAGGTTGATCTGGCCGAAGAAGGGCTGGACGCGGCATTTGTTCTGGGGGCGCTGCGTGATTCTGAATTGCGCGTGCGCCCCATTAGTGATTTCGAGCGGGTGCTATGCGCCTCGCCGTCCTACATCCGCGCTCACGGTAATCCTGCTACCGGGGCCGATTTGATGGCGCAGGGGCATCGCTGCCTGCTGCTGCGATTTCCCGGTCTGGGCGAATATTATTGGAATTTGCAGGTTGCGGGCGCCGCGGCACGATTCGATGTCAGCGGGCCGCTGGAATGCGATGACGGCGATGTGCTGACGGCCTGGGGGTTGGCTGGCCACGGCATTATCAATAAGCCGATATTTGAGATCGCCAATCATTTACACAGCGGTGATCTGGTCGTTGTTGCCGCCCGGACGCCGCCGGTTTCCTTACCGTTTTCCTGTGTTTACCCGCATAAGAGGCTGCAAGACCCCAAGGCGCGATTGTTCATCGAGTATATGGTCTGTGAATGCAAAAACAAAATTGGCGCAACAGATCTTCAGAATTAATTTGAAAATCGTCATGAGCCCTGTGAGCTAAAACGGCAGGGGTCTGCGTCGCCGCCTGCGAAGTCGCGTGAGAAGGGCCGAAAAGACGCGAAAAGGCCAAATAGCCGCCAGATAGAAAGTGAACAGCATTTGACGCGTTACCCAAGAGATTTGCACGGCTATGGCGCCCACCCTCCCCCGGCTGGCTGGCCTGATGGCGCGCTGATTGCCGTGCAATTTGTGGTCAATTTTGAAGAGGGCGGCGAAAATTGCCTGCTGCATGGGGATGCAGCGTCGGAAGCCTTTTTGTCCGAGATCGTTGGCGCCAGCGCCTGGCCGGGGCAGCGCCATTGGAATATGGAGACGATTTACGACTATGGCGCCCGCGCCGGCTTCTGGCGGCTGCACCGGATGTTCACAGCCGCTGAAATTCCCGTAACTGTGTTCGGTGTGGCTACGGCTTTGCAGCGCGCGCCGGAGCAGGTTCGCGCCATGCTTGACGCAGATTGGGAGATCGCTTCCCACGGGCTGAAATGGACCGAGTATAAAGATCACACTCCGGACGCAGAGCGCGCCGATATGGCGGCGGCGACCGCGATGCATGAAGCGGTAACAGGGGCGGTGCCGCGCGGCTGGTATACCGGGCGCTGCTCGGTGAATACACTCGATCTGGCGGCTGAGCTGCCGGGCCTGCGTTATGTCGCAGATTCTTACGCCGACGATTTGCCTTTTTGGCGCGATGTGCCGGGGGCCGGGCCGCAGCTGGTTGTACCTTATACACTGGACGCCAATGATATGCGTTTTGCCACGCCGCAGGGCTTTAACAGCGGTGATCAATTTTTCACCTATCTCAAGGACAGCTTCGATGTGCTTTATGGCGAAGGGCTGGCGGGCGCGCCCAAAATGATGAGCATCGGGCTGCATTGCCGACTTGCCGGACGGCCGGGACGCGCCGCGGCGCTGCAGCGCTTTATCGATTATGTCCAATCCCATGACAGGGTCTGGCTGGCCCGCAGGATTGATATTGCTGAGCATTGGCATGAACACCATTCGCCGTCTCACGGGGCGCTGGCTAATCGGCCCACGAAACTGGGGCGGCAGGAATTCATTCGCCGTTTTGGCTGTGTGTTTGAACATTCCCCCTGGATTGCGCAGCGCGCTTATGACGGCGAGTTGGGACCGGCCCATGATACGCCAACCGGCCTTCACGCGGCCTTGCGCTACCAGTTTCGCATTGCCGCGCGCGCGGAGCGCCTGGGGGTATTGCAAGCGCATCCCGATCTGGCCGGAAAGCTGGCGGCAGCAAAAAAACTGACGGCGCAATCCACCGCTGAGCAGGCAGGCGCCGGCCTGGATGCGCTGAGCGATGACGAGCGCGCGCATTTTTCCGGGCTGAATGAGCGCTATACCGCCAGGTTTGAGTTTCCCTTTATTATTGCGGTAAAGGGGCTTGATAAGGCGCAGATTATGGAAGCGTTTGAGCGGCGTCTGGCGGGCAGCACCGCGCAGGAATTTGATACCGCCTGTGCGCAGGTTGAACGGATTGCCTTGCTGCGGATCAAAGACCTGCTGAGTTCAAATGGTGAGGTCCTCAAATGACAAGCCGATCCTATTACGTCCCACGCGGTGGCCATCCCGGTCAGAGTGATCTGTTGACCGGCCGCGCGGTTTTCAACCAAAGCTATGCGCTCATTCCCAAAGGCGTCATGCGCGATATCGTGACCAGTAATCTGCCGTTTTGGGACAAGACGCGGTTGTGGATTTTGGCGCGGCCACTTTCTGGGTTTTCAGAAACCTTTTCCTACTATCTGATGGACGTTGCGCCGGGCGGCGGCAGCTCAAATCCTGAACCGGACAAAGACACCGAGGCTGTGATTTTTGTTGTCGGTGGCACATTGCAACTGCAGCTTGAGGGAAAGAAACAGCAGCTGCGGACGGGCGGCTTTGCCTATATTCCGCCGGGCAGCCAATGGAGCGCTCACAATACTGGCGAAGAAGCGGTGCGGTTTCACTGGATCAGAAAAAGTTATGAAAGCGTTCCGGGTATCGATCCTCCGGCCATCCTGGTTACGAATGAAGCCGAAGTCGTACCGACGCCGATGCCCGAATGCGAGGAGCGCTGGACAACAACCCGCTTCGTTGACCCCAATGACATGCGCCATGACATGCATGTGAATATTGTAACTTTGCAACCGGGGACATCAATTCCCTTTACCGAAACGCATGTGATGGAACATGGAATTTATGTGCTCAGCGGCAAGGGCGTTTATCGGTTGAATAATGATTGGGTTGAAGTTGAAGCAGGCGACTTTCTTTGGCTACGCGCGTTTTGTCCGCAAGCTTGTTATGCCGGCGGGCCGGAGCCGTTTCGCTATCTTTTATATAAAGATGTAAACCGGCATATGAAGTTAACAAGGTCATAGAAATGACTGCCGAGGCGCGCGCGTGGGGCGGCGGCGGAGCAGCAGGATTGAAGGAGGCAGACAGCCGGGGAGAATTAAGTCGTTAATACGGTTTAAAACAGTGCTGGAACAGGAGCAGAGATAGTACGGCGGAACAGAGCCGTAAAATCTTTTGGACCGGCTCAATCAGGGAGGAAGCAATGACAGACACAAATTCATCTATCGGGACGCCCGAACAATTACGGGACCCCAATTACATGCCGCCAATTGTTTCGGCGGTGCCGCTCGGCGTCCAGCATGTGCTGGCCATGTTTGTATCGAACGTAACGCCGGCGATCATTATTGCCGGAGCGGCCGGTTTTGGCTTTGGTTCCAACTCACCGGACTTTCCGCAGCTGATCTATATGATCCAAATGTCGATGTTGTTTGCCGGTGTGGCGACATTAATTCAAACCATCGGGCTGGGGCCGGTCGGGGCGAAATTACCGATCGTACAGGGCACAAGCTTTGCGTTCATTCCCATCATGGTGCCGCTGGTGGCCGGGAAGGGCGTGGATGCGATGCCGGTTTTGATGGGCGGTGTTATTGTCGACGGTATATTCCATGCGTTTCTAGGGCTTTTCATCAAGCGCATCCGGTTTGCCTTGCCGCCCTTGGTGACCGGTCTTGTGGTGCTGATGATTGGGTTAGCACTGGTTAAGGTCGGTATTCAATATGCCGCCGGCGGCGTCCCGGCAATGATCAAGAAGCTCCCCGAATTTGGCAGCGCGCTGAACTGGTCTATGGCCGGCGTGGTTATTCTGGTAACGCTTGGGTTCAAGTTTTTCACGCGCGGTTTGTTGTCGGTATCGGCCGTGCTGATTGGTCTGCTGGCAGGCTATGTCTATGCCTATGCGCTGGGTCAGGTGAGCTTCGGTAACATCGCCAGAGCAGCGTCTTTCGCGCCGCCAAACCCTTTGCATTTTGGCATTGAATTCAGCGCCGCTGCGATTATCGGCTTTTGTCTGATGGCGTTTATTTCAGCAATTGAAACCGTGGGCGATGTCTCCGGTATCACCAAAGGCGGAGCAGGACGCGAAGCTACCGGCGATGAAATCCGGGGTGCGACTTTTGCCGACGGTCTGGGTACTGCGATTGCCGGTTTGTTCGGCGCGCTGCCCAACACGTCGTTTTCGCAAAATGTCGGCCTGGTTGCGATGACCGGCGTCATGAGCCGGCATGTCGTGACCATCGGGGCGATGTTCCTGATCCTTGCTGGCCTGGTGCCGAAGGTCGGCGCGGCGATTTCCACGGTGCCGATTGAAGTCCTTGGCGGCGGTGTGATTGTCATGTTC
>JAJRRE010000201.1 GCA_024279745.1 Alphaproteobacteria bacterium | reverse complement strand
GCCTTGGGCCTTGGGCCTTGGGCCTTGCAGGCTCAGTCAACAATAGACAATATCAACCCATGGGCTTGCGTTTTAACTGCAGGGACGTTGCGGCTCAGACCATCTGATAAATCGATAGTGACGCCAAGCCTGTAGCAGTTTCAACACCAACGAATGCAGAGCTGGCGGCGCCGCTACAGCAATCCCAATTCTGCAAGATCTTTGCGCATTTTGGCAGGCAGTTGAGACAATTGCGCGGCATTGTCGCCGGTCACATCTGCGGGCGCGTCTTCCAGAGCCAGATAACGCCATCCCTGGAACGGGCGCCTTGTGGTCGGGCGCACCAAATGATGTTTTGCGCCGAGCAAAATCTTGACACAGGGCTTACCGTCCTCGCGCACGCTGTCTTCAAACCCGGTAATCCTTTGGCGCAGTTGGATCACCCCCTTGATCACCCAATAGAGCGAACCGCCGTTGAGAATTTCGGCTTTGCGTTTGGGGACCATACGGGTGGCGTGAAATAATTGTGGCTTCTGCCCGGCCGCACGCAGATCGGCAAGTCGTTGTTTATGCCAACAAGCCAGTTCCTCGGTGGTTTCAATACCTACGCATAGCTTGATCATATGAACGCTCATGGCGTCAGCCTCCGCAAGTTGAATTAATCCATCCGATCACGTTCGTTGGCATAGGGCGCGGCGGCGTTGATCGCCGGCAATTATCAACTACCGCCCCAAGTTACTTCACAAGATATCGCATGAGAGGGCGGGGAACTGCAAAGACAACAGCGCTTCAATCCACTGGAAAATGGTGTCAGCTCGGTTGGTGTTCGCCCAAAGCACTGTTTATTGCGGAGCGCCAGTCGTGCCCGACGCCCCGTCCGCGCCATGTCTGGCTGACAACTGCGGCATAGGCACGCGTGGGGGTGCCCTGCCCGGGTTAGGACAGCGCAGGAGGGTTCAAAACGTGACGGAGCGAGGTTTTAACCGCCGATCACGGGTTTAACGCTGGACTTTTGCAGCGCTGCATTGGCGGACAATGCTGGGATTGCGCCTTGTGTAATTGATAGCTCGCCGATTAGGTCGACCGTCAGATTGATGCCTTGGCGTTGCGGGTTCACGTCGGCGATCGAGAACCGATCAAATCGTCCCTTCAGCCACAAACCATTGCCGATATTCTGGTTCAAAATCGCGTTCGTGGCGTCAAATACACGCTTCACCTGGGCCGCAACGGAAACGTTAACACTGTTCGTCACGCCGGTAAGAAATGGCGCGGCCGAAAGCCGCAAGCGCTTGCCGGTGCCGGGCCCGATTCCCAAAATCGCGTTGGTTTTTGCAATGGTTACATCTGTAAGCTGCAACTGGGCTGTGGCCGGGTCAAAAACTGGCCGCGCGGTGAAATATGCCTTACCTGTCAGATCAAAAGCGCGGTCTGGTGTTTTCACATCCAAATCCAATCCCAACGCCAACAAATCATTGGAAGGATAAAGTTCCGCCTTATTGACCGTGACCCGCATCGGTTTATTGACAATTCCACCGGGCATTTCCAGAGGGTCCGGCCAAGCCTGTTTCAAAGCCCGGCGCAGACCTTCATATTTGACGTTCACCTGAACTTGCAGTGTCGAAGGCAGCCATGCATCGGCACGTTTGCCAAACCGGGGTAACGGCGTCAGCAGTTCAGATTGCGGCTCAAAAGAGCTGTTTACAATCTTCATCTGTGAAGCAATGGCAATTCGGTAATAGGATTGGCCATTTATTCGCGAGAAGCCGCCATCGGTAATATAGCGCGGTGAGGTGCTCAGCCAGACATCTGGCCCCGACGCCAGCTTGATTGGTGTGTGCAATGCCGCCCATGCTTTGCGCGCGGCGGCACGTATCGGTGCGTTTTGCAATTCCTGGCTCAATACTGCAATCGCGGGGCGCAACATTCTCTTTATGCGGGCGCTGACAAAGCCGTTAACGGCAATCGCACCGCTTAGCACTTTCAGCGTCTGCCGCGACCAAACGATCTGATCCAAAACGGCGACCGACGGTGATAACCCACGGCCAAGCACAACATTCAATCCCACAACGGCTTGCAATTTGCCTTTAGTGGTCTCGCGCAGATGGCGAGCCGAGCCCAGCCCCCTGGCCTTCAATACATAGTTGAACGGAATTTTCAGATGCAAGCGTTGAGCGTCGAGACTTGCGGTAATCGTGCCGGCGCGGGTCAGATAAAGATCACTGCGCGCGCCCTCGCAGCGGCGATATTTCTTCGCAGTATAGCAGGCCGCATTGTTGGGCCATGCCACGATCCGTTTCAGATCTCGCCCGATTGCCTGTTCGGCTGCGCCAGTAAACGCTTCAAGGTTCAAGGGCACGGGGACAAATAGTGACGTCAGCTTCGGCGCGCTTATCGTTTCATTGGTAACCAGGGGCGGGATTTGTGTAAACCTTACCTCTTGGCGACAGGCCGACAGCAACGGCAATACCAATACCACGGCCATAACACTTAAACGATTTGCACTTGCCTTGAAACGCTGCACGCACTTGCCCTTTCGCGATACTAAATATGATCGAGCAGACACATCGCCGCGATCTACCGAAGGGCCAAGCAAGGCTTATGCCTGGCCGTAAGTTAGCATGAGCTATATTGCAATAAGGTAAAGATCACCCTGATTCCCCGCATACTTCCGTTGCTGTCATTTTCGAAGTAATACTTCTGCAGAAAAATAAAACGTTTGGGAGAAAAGAAGCTTTCCTCAGTTTCGCTATGATTTGCGGAATAGCTCGACAGTTTCACGCCGCATCACGGAGCTGCCCGGGTAATCAAGAAGATCATAGGGAAAGCAGCAATAAGAAGTGGTGTTGACCGGCGCGAGGGACGTCAGCAGCGTTATTTGCAAACGCCGTCTCATTGAACCTCGGTTGGCGCCTGTGCAGCGCCGCCGCCTGCCTGGCGGTTCAATATGGCTGCGATAACTATGCCGCCTTGATTACAGCTACCTCGCCTTAATACTATACCGGCTTGCATCTGCCATGCCGGCAGCACCCAGTTCTGCCAACGACTTTGGCTTAAACTCCGGGCTTTTTATTGCTTGTCCCGCTGCGCGGCTCATAGGCCTCAATCGCACCACCGGCCTCCTGCCAGCTTTTAAACCCGCCAATAATATGCGCCACCGGTTTCAATCCCATTTTCTGCGCCGCAGCAGCTGCCAAGATTGAACGCCATCCACCACCACAAAAAAATACAAACTTTTTGTCCTGGGCAAAGCGCGGCTTGTGATAGGGACTTGCCGGATCAATCCAAAATTCAAGCATGCCGCGCGGACAATGAAACGCACCGGGGATTGCGCCATTTCGCTCCAGTTCACGCGGATCGCGTAGATCCACCAACTCAACCTGTGGGTCATGAACCAAATGCTGCGCGTCTTCAGCTTCAATCTCTTCAATTTGGGCGCGCACCTCGTCCATTAGATCCTGAACGCTCATTGTAATCTGCTGGGCCATTGCTGCTCTATTCATGCTCCATATTAATCCAGCCCCATACTCTTTGGCGCTGTTTGACACTGACTATGACACAATTTGTCGCCAAGCAAACCACCTGCCAGACATGCCACCTGCGCCAGACCGCGCCCCGCCTTCATGGCGCCACCTTAAGGCGGTTTTGTCTCCTCGCATATGTGGGTAATCTAAAATAAAACCTTATTCAGCCGACATTAACGACCAAACCAAGCCTCACGCCCAGCCCCTACAGACAAAACCCGATAGACAAGATCCAAGAGACAAGATCCTGGAAACAAGATCTCAAGACCGTTCAAATGATTCGAAAAATGAAACAAAATTCTCGTCTAATTACGTTGGCGCTGCTATTGGTGGGTGCCCTTGGCGGCTGTTCGGCAGTTACCGGGCGCAACTCAGCAGCGGACACGAACGCCAAATCGGATCGCGGCTTGATGGTTTCACCGTTAAAAACCGGCACATTCACGCCTGCTGGTAGTTATATTCCCAGCGCGCAGGAAAAAGCACAAAGCTGTAAGCGCCTTCATGGCAAAATGGGCGTGCGGATTGTGCAATTGCAGCGCACCGGTATTGTGCGTGATTCGTCGACCCTATCGCGTAAATTCAGCGGCTTTTTCGGCAATAACAAACGCACTTTTGATGCAGCAACCGCGCGCAAACGCGATCGCGCCAAGCT
>JAJRRE010000200.1 GCA_024279745.1 Alphaproteobacteria bacterium | reverse complement strand
GTGAGGGGCAGCTGCAACCACAGAACAAGGTGTTGCCCCTCACCCCAGCCCTCTCCCCATGGCGCTGATGCTTTGGGGAGAGGGAGTTATAGTTCACGGGTCGTTGCAGGCTAACACCACGGCGAACAATGTTCGCCCGGCATCTTTGGCCTCACGCGCGAAGTGGCGCTCCGGCGGGGCGGGCCTAAGGCCCGGGGCTGCGCTTGCAGCCCGGTCGGACAAGCCGACGCACCAAGCCCAAATGGTGAGAGCGGGGCTGAAGCTGATGGGGCGGAGCTGTGAGAGTTCCCACGTAATATTCTGGAATATCAAACAAGCGGCAGTTTTCTCCCTCTCCCCGTTTTTTACGGGGAGAGGGTCGGGGTGAGGGGCAGCTGCAACCACAGAACAAGGTGTTGCCCCTCACCCCAGCCCTCTCCCCATGGCGCTGATGCTTTGGGGAGAGGGAGTTATAGTTCACGGGTCGTTGCAGGCTAACACCACGGCGAACAATGCGCGCCCGGGCCTTAGGTCCGCCCTCGCGGAGGGCCCGCTTGGGCGCCACCCAGTGACAAATCCACTTGCTCAGGTGCAAACCAAGCGGTGAACGCCCGTGAGCGAAATCAAAAAAAACCACACCAACCACTCCCGTCGCAGAAGCGCCGCTTCTTATCACTCACCAATGACGGCGGCGCGGGCGAGGATGGTGTCGGCGCCGATAATGGGAGTGCCGGCGCTGGCGTGTTGATCAGCCAGGGCCTGGGCTTTGGCGCGCCAATCTGTGCCGACTAGACTTTCTGAATATTCAGTGGCGCTTTCGATAAACCGCTTGGCGAAATAAGGATCATCCTGCTCAGTTCGTGCGGCGCGCAATCGCAAGTCCAGGCTTTCGTTCAAGCAGCGCGCGGCACCCGCATCGTCGCCCGCATCGATAGCGTTCAATGCGGTCTCTTCAAGTTGATCCGCAAAGGTTTCCAGCGCGACGGCGTCTTGATCAGGCTGAGTGGTCTCATCGATGGTCTGCTGGCCTTTGGCCTGCGCGGCGGCGGCGGCCTCCAGTTGGCCAGATTTTTTGAGAGCTTTGGCAATTTTGAAATGACTGGCCGCGCGCTCCACTCGCCAATCGACCGCTTCAGAGAATAACGGGCTGGCAGGTCCGGCGATAACGGCGCTGGTGCGAAGATCCAGGGCGCGCTGATAGGCCGATATGGCGACGGCAAAAAGATTGTGCTCCAATAATAGATCGGCCAATTCGTCAAGGCTGGTCGCCAAATCATGATAGTGCCAATCGGCGGAGCGCTGTTCCTGGTCGTCGCTGTTGCTCGAAGAAACGCTGCCGGCGCGTATTAGATCCTGGTAGCTATGGGAGATCTCGCTGACGCGGACCTGGGCAAGCTGGCGTTTTGCGCGGCCAACCACCTGCTCGATACGTGCTAATGTCGCTTCGCCGAACTCAAATGACATGACTTCAAATTGCGCCGCTTGGGCTTTTTCAGTCCTAGTGCTATTGGCGTTATTAGTGCCGGCTTCAGTGTTGCCTCCGGTGCTGTCAATGCCGGGTGAATCGCCAAGATTAGCGATCTTCACTCTGTTTCTGGTGCCGAGCAATGTTTGAATGCGACTAAGTAATACTTGCTCCATAGTATAATGCCCTGGATAACTGCCACCGTGACTTTCCGGTTCGGGACAATAACGAGAACACCATCATGAGCGCAAGTAAAACCAACAGCGGCAATTTTTTCGAGGACTTTCAGATCGGGCAGACAATTGTCCATGCAACACCGCGCACAGTAACGAGCGGTGATGTGGCACTGTATAATGGCCTCTATGGATCGCGTTTTGCTGTGCAGTCTTCAGACGAGTTTGCCCGTGCGATTGGTCTGCCTGCCGCGCCGATCGACGATCTATTGGTGTTCCATATGGTCTTCGGCAAAACCGTACCGGATGTTTCCCTGAACGCGATTGCCAATTTGGGCTATGCCGAATGCCGGTTTCTAAAGCCGGTTTATCCCGGTGACACGCTGTGCGCTCGCAGTGAAGTGATCGGGTTGAAGCAGAATTCCAATGGCAAGACCGGCGTGGTCTATGTGCGCTCAAGCGGGTTCAACCAAGACAGTGAAATGGTGCTCGATTATGTGCGCTGGGTGATGGTGCGCAAGCGCGATGAAGGGTCTGCGGCGCCTGATCCGGTGGTTCCAGACCTGCGCGATGTGGTCGATGTTGCGCAATTGGGCGGGGCGCTGCCGCAGATCGATGCGGGCCGGTACGATGTTGCCTTGTCGGGGGCGGCTCATCTGTGGGGCGACTATGAGGTGGGCGAGCGCATTGATCATGTCAACGGCATGACGATTGAGGAGGCTGAACAGCAGATCGCGACGCGGGCTTATCAAAATACTGCCAAGGTGCATTTCGATCAGTTTGCCGCCAAAGACACCAGGTTTGGACGGCGGCTAATCTATGGCGGCGTGGTGATCTCCCTGGCCCGCGCCTTGTCCTTTAACGGGCTGGGAAACGGGTTTCATATTGCCGCGATCAACAGCGGGCGGCATGT
>JAJRRE010000199.1 GCA_024279745.1 Alphaproteobacteria bacterium | reverse complement strand
GGTTTCTCAGGCATCCACCACCGGGAGCAACGCGACCCGGCGCTTAGCGCCGCGCCCGCGCAGGGCCCGCTTGGGCGTAATCCAAGGAACTTTCCACTTGCTCGAAAGCAAACCAAGCGGTGAACGCCCGTGAGACAGAAAATCAAACCCCAACACCAACCACTCCCCTGACAGGAGCGCCGCGCACCCCCATTAACTCTTAGGAAAATCGAGACCCATTTCGCGGTAACGGGCGGGATCGTCGCTCCAGTTCTCGCGCACTTTGACGAACAGGAATAAATGTACCGGCCTGCCGATCAGCGCGGCCAGCTCCTTGCGCGATTCCATCGAGATTTTCTTGACCGTCTGCCCGCCCTTGCCCAGTACAATCTGTTTTTGGCTGTCGCGCTCGACATAGATGGTCTGCTCAAGCCTCACCGAGCCGTTCTTGAAGTCCTTCCACTGGCTGGTTTCAACCGTAATGGCATAGGGCAGCTCGTCATGCAGCCGCAGGAAGATCTGCTCACGGGTGATTTCCGAGGCCAGCATACGCATCGGCACGTCGGACATGTCGTCGGCCGCATAATGCCATGGCCCCGGCGGCACACTTTGCGCCAGATGCGCAGTTAATTGTTTGACGCCGTCACCGGTGAGCGCGCTGATCATGAAGATTTCATCAAATTCAACCCGCCCCGACACCTTGGCAATCAAGGCCAGCAGATCATCCTTCTTCACTTTGTCGATCTTGTTCAGCGCCAGCAAGCGCGGCTGTCGCACATCAGCAAGGCGCGTTAAAATTCTGTCGGTGTCTTTATCAGTCCCCCTCAGCGCGTCGATCAACAATAGTACCACATCGCCTTCGCCGGCCCCGCTCCAGGCGGCATTGACCATCGCCCGGTCAAGGCGGCGTCTGGGCTTAAAGATGCCCGGCGTATCAATGAATATAAGCTGGCTTTTGCCCTCAACGGCAATGCCGCGAATGGGCGTGCGCGTGGTCTGGACTTTGTGCGTGACAATCGAGACTTTGGCGCCGACCAGCTGATTGACCAATGTGGACTTGCCCGCGTTTGGCGCACCGATCACCGCAACAAAACCGCAGCGCTGGCCCTCCTGCTGCGCCGGTAACAAGCCCTCCATAACTGAAGGGGCCGCCTCTGGTGACGGCTCTGCCGCAGGTGCCGCCGCGGCCTCTTTGCTCACAGCCTCATCGCCAGCTGTATCGGCCTCAGTCGCTGCGTTGGCGGGATTTGCTTTTTTTGCCCCGCTGCGATCTGGCCTAATGGACTTGCTCATGTTTGTGTCCGCTTCTGTGGACGGCTACCGCGCTCGCGGTTCAATAGCGCTTGCGCCGCCGCCTGTTCCGCCGAGCGTTTAGAGGCCCCTTGCCCGTCAGCTGGCTCCAGATCCTCGACTTTGACTTGCGCCGTGAAAATCGGTTGGTGGTCCGGGCCACTGCGCGAGAGTTCTTTATAAACCGGCAAGGCCATGCCCTGCCCCTGCGCCCATTCTTGCAGCTCCGATTTGGGATCAACCGCGTCGGCCGGCATTTTATCAACCAGCGGCGTCCAGTTTTTGCGAATGAAGGCGCGCACGACTTCAAAGCTGCCATCGACAAAAATCGCACCCAGCAGCGCTTCGCACGCATCGCCAAGGATCGTGCCCTTGCGCCGCCCGCCATTGTCTTCCTCGGCGCTGCTCATGATGATATACGCGCCCAGATCGAGCGCTTTGGCGACGGCCGCGCACGATTCCTTGCGCACCAGATGGTTGTAACGCCGCGCCAGATCGCCTTCCGTCGCCATCAGATCGGCGGCCCATAGCCATTCGGCGACGACCAGCCCCAACACGCGGTCGCCCAAAAATTCCAGCCGCTCATAGTCGAGGCGAATTTCCTGCGCCGCGCGTCCCTTGACCCGGTGTGACACGCGCACACTGGCATGGGTCAACGCGCGCTCAAGCCGTGCGATATTGGTAAAACGGTACCCTATGAGATCTTGAAACTCATCGAGTTTATTTGTCTTTGGTTCAGCCACAGGCCCTTCGATCTATCGAATGATTTTCATAAACCGGCTCCAGCGAATGGCGCCCGGCCAGTTCCAGGGACGGGTGAGAACGAAATTCCCTGGTATCTCCGTGGCAGCCGAAAAGAAAATTATGTCGGCGCGCCCGATCAAATATTCAAACGGCACGAAACCAACACTAACCCGGCTGTCGGATGAATTATCGCGGTTATCTCCCATCATGAAATAATGGCCGGTGGGAACAACAAACTCCTTGGTCGTATCATAACGCGACTTGCGCTCATCAAGCACCTTATATTTCACGCCATTGGGCAGCGTCTCCTGATAGACCTTGAACGATACGTTCACGCAGCCACGATAGCCACGATCGCATTCGGGATTTTTGAAAGTGCCGACCAGTTTTTTGGGAATGGCCTTACCGTTAAGATAAACAATACCATCGCGCATCTGCACCCGGTCGCCCGGCATACCGATCAATCGTTTAATATAGTCGGTTTTTCTGTCAGGCGGAAATTTGAACACGATGACATCGCCGCGCTTGGGCTCAGAGCCAAACAAACGGCCATCAAACATTGAGCTTTTGAAAATCCGGTCACCAAAGGGTATGGAATAGCGCGAATAGCCATAAGACAATTTGGATACAAACAGATAGTCGCCGATCAGCAGCGTGTTTTTCATCGATCCAGATGGAATATTAAAGGGCTGATAGAAAAACACGCGCACAATCAGCGCCAGCGCCAGCGCCTGCACAAAAATTTTCGCCGTTTCATACCAGCCGCTGTCATGATCCATCGCGCAAGCGCTCCCAATTCGTCATATTTCTTCCCCCCAGAAGCTGGGCCGGCCAACATTTCAGCCTCAATTACCACGCAATCAACATTCGGGCGCTTCTTGCTTGCAAGCCTATAGCTTGTTCCCCTATCGGGAGCAAATCGCCAACGCCCAGCCATGCCGATCATTCCAGCATCGCTTGTTAGTATGGAGAGGCGGCAATGCTCAAACAAACTCCCAAATGGACGCAGGGGCCACTTCATTGGCCTGAGTTTTGGCAACCAGATTAACCGATTTCACCTCGTATTGGATGCCGCCTCGATCGTTGTCATGCGGTTTTACGTCCGCCCACCGATGCGCGCGCCTCGTTCATCAACCCGCGCATTCGTGAGATTGCTCCGTGCAATCCACCAAAAATTGCTTCGCCAATCAAGAAATGTCCGATATTAAGCTCAACAATCTGTTCAATGCGGGCAATTGCGCCGACACTATTAAAGGTTAATCCGTGCCCCGCATGAACTTCCAGACCGGCGTCATGGGCAAGCTTTGCCGCCAATTGATGGCGCGCCAATTGTTCAGCCAAGCCAGCAGCATCGCCCCTTAAATCCATTTCGCAATAAGCGCCCGTGTGCAGCTCAACGATGTCGGCGCCCAGCCGGGCAGATGCTGCAACCGCTCTTTCATCCGGCTCGATAAACAACGAGACGCGCATCCCGGCCGCTTTCAGCTGATCGATTGGGCGTTGCAGCTCATTGGCGCCGCCAACCACATCAAGCCCGCCTTCAGTTGTGCGCTCTTCGCGTTTTTCCGGCACGATACAGCACGCATGCGGCAGATGCCGCAGCGCGATGGCAACCATTTCATCGGTCGCCGCCATTTCAAAATTCAAGGGCCGGGTCAGATCGCGCTTTAACCTTGTGATGTCGTCGTCGGAAATATGGCGCCGATCTTCACGCAGATGTGCCGTGATGCCATCGGCGCCCGCCTCAACCGCCAATTGCGCTGCCCGGATCGGATCGGGATGGCGCCCGCCGCGCGCATTGCGAATGGTCGCGACGTGATCGATGTTAACGCCAAGGCGAAGTCCGTGTGTTTGTGAAAAATGCGTCATTTTACCACCTGATTTCTACGCGCTGCCAGATAATTTCACGCTGGTCGTGCGGCGATCTTAAGCCAATTACTATAAGACATAACACCAGCACATCGCCAGCAAGTCTGCATTAAATCAAGGGAATTTGAATTAATTCTTTAAATGACCGGCAATAGTTCGGCTTATGTAAATGGGATTTCTCACGGCACGCACTCTATCTGCCTCACGGGCGAAGTGGCCCTCCGGCGGGGCGGGCCTAAGGCCCGGTGCTGCCGTGCAGCCCGGTCGCAGTTGCGACGCAGCTTGCTCGGATATAGTGCGGAGGCTGGAGCCGAGGGCTCCGAGCTGTGATAGCTCCACGGTCTTTGCTATCCTGCACCCCGGCGAACAATGTTCGCCCGCCGACCGTTCGGCGCCCATGCGGAGGCGCAAGGAGCGTAAGCGACTGGTGCGCGCCGTGAGCCAAGAGAGTGCAGCCCAGCCCGATGCCGGCACAGGAGAAACAAGCCTGTTCGCCATGCC
>JAJRRE010000198.1 GCA_024279745.1 Alphaproteobacteria bacterium | reverse complement strand
GGAGCTGGACTTCATGGAGGCGGTCAAAGGCGCACGAAAACGTGTGACATTGCCCGAAGGCGGTGTGCTTGATCTCAATGTGCCGGCCGGTGTTAACGACGGCAAGACCCTGCGCCTGAAAGGCAAGGGGGCGGCAGGGATCGGCGGCGGCCCGTCCGGCGACGCGCTGGTGGAAATCAAGGTACGCGCCCATGACCAGTTCAAGCGCCTGGGCAATGACATTTTGTATGATCTGCCGATTACCATTGATGAAGCGATCCTAGGCGCCAAGATCGAAGTGCCGACGGTCGAGGGCCGAGTGCAGGTGAGCATCCCCAAGGCAACCAATTCAGGCCAGGTCATGCGCCTCAAGGGCAAGGGTGTTCACCCCAAAGGCGCTGCCAAAGCTGGCGATCAGCTGGTTACAATCCGCATAGTCATGCCCGACAAGATCGACGAACAGCTGGCTTATTTCATGTCCGAATGGCGCCTCAAAAACGCCTATGACCCAGGTCGCAAGTAAACTGCGCTTTATTGGCCTCGCGGGCCATATCGGACACGAAAAGTGTCCGGGCCCTCCGGCGGGGCGGCGCATAAGCGCCGGATCACTATCGTTCTCGGTCGCAGTCGCGACGCGCCGTGCCCAAATAGTGAGGGCTGGGCTGGAGTTGATGGCGCGGAGCTGTGATTGATCTCATTTGTTTCTGGCAGGCATCCCGGCGAACAATGTTTTTGGCCTCACGGGCGAAGTGGCCCTCCGGCGGGGCGCGAAACGGTTCGCGGGGCTGCGCTTGCAGCCCGGTCGGACAAGCCGACGCATTGTGCCCAAATGGTGAGGGCTGGGCTGGAGCTGTGTTAGTTCACGGGGCTTTGCTGGCTGGCACCACCGGGAGCAACGCGACCCGCCGACAGTTCGGCGCGCGTCATGTCGGAGACATGTTCCACATGATGCAGGCCCGAGCTAAGCGAGGAATAGCCGCGAGACAGAACAACCGCGCGGCTGTGTTAGTTCACGGGGCTTTGCTGGCTGGCACCACGGCGAACAGTGTTCGCCCGGCGCTTTGCGCCGCGCCCGCGCAGGGCCCGCTTGGGCGTACCCCCGTGAGATTCCCACTTGTTCTAAAGCAAACCAAGCGGTGAACGCCCGTGAGAGAAATCAAAAATTCACACCAACCGCTCCCCTGTCAGGAGCGCCCCCCGGCGAACAATGTTCGCCCGCCGACAGTTCGGCGCCCATGCGGAGGCGCAGGCGGCTTTCAGCCGCCGGTACGCGCCGTGAGCCAAGAGCACCCCCCGGCGAAATTAACCGGTCTCCACCCACACGACTTCGTTGTTGCGTACACTTAAGGCCAGATTGCCCGCCTTGAGTTTCAGCGCATTTTCGCCAAACAACTCAAAACGCCAGCCTTTCATAGCCGGTACTTCAGGCGTGGTCTGCGAAGCGATAACTTCCAGATCGGCCGTTGAGGCAATCAGTTTGGGCGCCACCTTATTGCGCGCGGCGCTGGCTTTCAAAAGCACCCGCAACAGATCCATCAACGCCCCAGCTTCGGCGGGCAACGGTTTTCCGGTTTTCAGCGGCGGCAATGTAGAAAAGTCGCGCTGCAATCCTTGTTGAACGGCGGCAACAATCTCCTTGGCGCGGGCGGAGCGGGCAAAGCCTTCGCTGAGCGTGCGCAATTGCGATAATTTGGCGGTTTCGGTTGGCGCCTGGTTGGCAATGTCATACAGCGCCTCATCGCGCAGGATGCGATTGCGCGGCACGTTCTGCGATTGCGCCAGGGCCTCACGCCAAGCCGCCAACTCCATCAATATCGCCAGCCCCTTATTATTGCGCACCCGCAGTTTAAGCCGTTTCCAGGCGTCTTCTGGCCGCGTGACATAGGTGGCTGGCGCGCTTAACGTGGCCATCTCCTCGCTCAGCCAATGGCCGCGGTTGCTGGCTTTTAACTCTTTGGCAAGGCTGAGATAAACATCGCGCAAATGGGTCACATCGCCAAGCGCATAGGTCAGCTGTTTCTTGGATAATGGACGGCGCGACCAATCGGTGAACTGCGAAGATTTGTCGATATGGCCGCCGGTGACCCGCTTCACCAGATTGACGTAGGAGATGGAATCGCCAAAGCCGCAGACCATCGCCGCAACCTGGGTGTCGAATATCGGTTGCGGGACAATGCCGGCCTGATGATGGATGATTTCGACATCCTGGCGCGCCGCATGGAACACTTTGATCACGTCGCGATTATCCATCAACTCGTAAAATGGCTTTAGATCCAAACCCTTGGCCAGCGGATCGACGATCATCTCTTCGCCCTCGCCGGCCAGCTGGATCAGGCATAGCAAAGGCCAGAAGGTGGATTCGCGCAAAAACTCAGTGTCGACGGTGACATAGGGCAATTTCGCCAGGCGCTGACACGCGGCTGACAGGTCTTTTGTTTCGGTAATTACATACATGGCAGGGCTATAGCGCAGGCATTGCCGCTTGTCAGGTGATAAGCCCACTAATATGCGGGATTTAGAAGAAGGTGTGCTGATCCTGCGTTAGTTGTAATGTGTGCGGTGAGCATAAGCGGGGATGTGATGCAGGGTTTTGTCTGTCTCACGGGCCGTATCGGACGCGAAAAGGCGTCCGGGCCCTGCGACGGCGCGCGAAACGGTTCGCGGGCGAACATTGTTCGCCGTGGTGGCATTTTTGGCTCGCGGGCCGCACCGTTCCCGTTGGTCACTGGCCCTCCGCATGGGCGCCGAACGGTCGGCGGGCGCGCGCTTGCGCGCCGGGGTGCCTGCCAGCAAAGACCGCAGTTCCATCACAGCTCGGTTGCCCCGGCTCCAGCCCAGCTCTCACCATTTGGGCAAGTTGCGTCGGCTCGTCCGACCGAGAACGATAGTGATCCGGCGCTTATGCGCCGCCCCGCCGGAGGGCCACTTTGCCCGTGAGGCAGATAGAGTGCGCGCCGTGAGAGAAGAGAAAACAGCAAAGACCGCAGTTCCATCACAGCTCGGTTGCCCCGGCTCCAGCCCAGCCATCACCATTTGGGCAAGTTGCGTCGGCTCGTCCGACCGAGAACGATAGTGATCCGGCGCTTATGCGCCGCCCCGCCGGAGGGCTACTTTGCCCGTGAGGCAGATAGACTACGCGCCGTGAGAGAAGAGAAAACAGCAAAGACCGCAGTTCCATCACAGCTCGGTTGCCCCGGCTCCAGTCCAGCCATCACGCCCGAGCAAGTTACGCCGCGACTTTTTTGTTTGTCGGCGCAGGGTGGAATTGAGGTGGTGGCAAAATTGAGATTATTTTCACCACCTTAACAACCCAGAGTGAATAGCGCCGACGGGCGACCGGGCTGCAAACGCAGCCCCGCGAACCGTTTCGCGCCCCGCCGGAGCTGCCCCGCGCTTCTTAGCGCGGGATCAGCAGCGCGAGGCAGATAGACTACGCGCCGCGAGGCAGGTAAACATCCCATTGCTTGACAAAGCCGCGCAGCCATGCGCTTTTCCGGCGCATTGTAGCAGCTTGTTGTTGCAGCCGCCAAACCAGCGAAATTTGATATGAGACGCCTTGCGAGCGCGCCTCGCGCGGGTTTGTGTCCGGCAAAACTCAGAATATCGGGGCGTCTGTAACTTAGCCGGCCAAGGTCCTGGCGCTGATCAACAGTGTTATGAAGACCAAAAGACAGATTTAGATTTAGATTGAGGAAGTAAGAAAATGGCACGTGGTAAGTCGAAGACAGGCTCTGGCGCCAAGGTCGTGGCCAATAGTGCAGCTGGCGCGGGCGACAAGCACAGATACCGCAGCCATAATTGTGCCGCCCTGCGCAAAAGCGATGTTGGCGATACGGTGCGTCTGTCGGGCTTTGTTCACCGGGTGCGCGATCATGGCGGCGTCTTGTTTATCGATTTGCGTGACCATTTTGGCATTACGCAATGTGTTGCCGATCCGGACAGTGCGGCGTTCAAGGACGTGGAAGGTGTACGCTCGGAATGGGTGGTGCGCATTGACGGCGAGGTTAAGGCGCGCACCGACGAAGCGGTCAACAGCGATTTGCCAACCGGGGAAATCGAGATTTTCGTGCGCGAGCTTGAGGTCCTGTCACAGGCCGCCGAGCTGCCGGTTCCGGTCTTTGGTGAGCCCGATTATCCTGAGGATATGCGCCTGCGCTATCGCTTCTTGGATCTGCGCCGGGATGGTCTGCACAAAAACATCATGCTGCGCTCGGCCATCATCGCGCGCATTCGCGATCTGATGCAGGAACAGGACTTTACCGAGTTCCAGACCCCAATTCTGACCGCCTCGTCGCCCGAAGGCGCGCGCGATTTTCTGGTGCCGTCGCGCATGCACCCGGGACAGTTTTATGCGCTGCCGCAAGCGCCGCAGCAATTTAAACAGCTGATCATGATGTCGGGCTTTGATCGCTATTTCCAGATCGCGCCGTGCTTTCGCGATGAAGATGCGCGCGCCGACCGTAGCCCAGGCGAATTCTATCAGCTCGATATTGAAATGAGCTTTGTCACGCAAGAAGACGTGTTTAACGCGGTCGAGCCGGTCATGCGCACGTTGTTTGAAGAGTTCGGCGAGGGCAAGCCGGTGTCCAAGACCTTCACGCGCATTCCCTTCGATGAGGCGATGAGCAAATATGGCTCCGACAAGCCAGATCTGCGTAATCCGATTGTGATGGAAGACGTCTCGGCACATTTTGACGGGTCGGGCTTTAAAGTGTTCGCCAATATGCTGGCCTCTGACGCCAAGAATAAAGTCTGGGCGATCCCGGCACCGAGCGGCGGGTCGCGAGCGTTTTGTGACCGTATGAACAAATGGGCGCAGGGCGAAGGTCAGCCGGGGCTGGGTTATATCTTCTACCGTGATGGCGGCGAAGCGGCGGGGCCTGTGGGTAAGAACATAGGGCCGGAACGCGCCGGCGCCTTGCGCGAGCAGCTTGGCCTCAAGGACGGTGATGCAGTGTTCTTCACCGCCGGGAACCCAGGAAAATTCCTCAGCTTTGCCGGCCAGGCGCGCACACGTATCGGCACCGAGCTGAAACTCATCGACGAAGACCGGTTCGAGTTCTGCTGGATCGTTGATTTTCCGATGTTCGAGTATAACGAAGAGGAGAAGAAAATCGACTTCTCCCATAACCCGTTTTCAATGCCGCAGGGCGGACTTGAGATCATGGAAAACGCTACGAGCGACGACGATCTGCTGGCCATCAAGGCGTATCAATATGATATCGTTTGTAATGGCGTCGAATTATCGTCAGGCGCCATTCGAAATCATCGCCCCGAAATCATGAACAAGGCGTTCGCCATTGCCGGTTATCCGCAAGAGGTGCTTGAAGAGCGCTTTGGCGGCATGTACCGCGCGTTCCAATATGGCGCCCCGCCCCATGGCGGTATTGCCCCGGGGATCGACCGCATTGTGATGCTTTTGGCGGGCGCGACAAATTTGCGCGACGTCATCATGTTCCCGATGAACCAGCAGGCGCAGGATCTTCTGATGGGTGCGCCCGGCGAGGTTTCGACCAAGCAATTGCGCGAGCTTGGCCTGCGCTTAATCCCGCAGGATAATAAAAAGGCTGGCGAGAAGAAAAAAGGCTGATCATGCTCCAGGCCCGGCCATTGCAAGCGCGTTCAGTCGGGCCTGCATCCATAGCGTTCCTGCGCTAAATGCCGGGTTAGTTGGTTGTCGGATTTGGATCATGGTGGGGTGCGGCTGATTTGAACTGGCGCGTATCGTGATCCTAATGCAACAGAAGATTGCAATTTTGGTCTAAAGAATTTTCGTGATTTCACCCTTCTCTACGACTGCGTATAACTACTTATCTGACCTCGTGAGGTGTTATTTTGCCGCCGTGGTTTGGGAACTATTTTGCAGTCATTTGAGGAGGGATTGAGATGGGGTATCTCAAGTTTTTTTCGGTTATTCTTGTTGCAATTTTTGCCATGTCCGTCTGGGGAACAGCAAGCCAGGCGGCGCGAAAATCCTGCTGGGTTGATCATTATCACAGCGGCGGCGGCACCGGGACAACCAGGCGCCGGGCAAAAAAAGCCGCAATTCG
Organism: Alphaproteobacteria bacterium; assembly: GCA_024279745.1. GTDB lineage: Bacteria > Pseudomonadota > Alphaproteobacteria > Rhizobiales > Hyphomicrobiaceae > JAJRRE01. Next base: position 1,780 of record JAJRRE010000198.1, on the reverse strand, counting down.
CTCGTGGGAAGATTTCACGGCATTGGAATATGGCGCACAATGGGGGCATTACCGTCTTGCTAAAAACAGGAGCTTATCGTGTAGTGGTACGCGCGCAGACTATGAATGTAATGTCTCGGCCATCCCGTGCCATCGGGTCAGCTCTCGCTAAATCGCTCCGGCGGCAATCTGGCGTGGCGGCGGTGATGCTGGGAGCGGCGAGGCAGGAGTGGCTCGGAGAAACCTATGAACTGGGACGCGCAGCTCTTTAACTATTGCGAGCGTGGCGCCGATCCGTCGTTCTGGGCCGAGCCGTTCAATGCCCTAACCAATGGCGCGTTCATTGCCGCTGCTGCGTTTGCAGCTGTGCGTTTGGCGAAAGAAGTGCGTTTGGCGAAAGATAAGCGCCGCGCGCCTGACGGTAGCGTGCGGTTTGTAACCGGGACCACAATCCAGATTGCAACGTTATGGGGGCTTGTCGGGTTAGTCGCGCTCATTGGCGTGGGTAGTTTTGCCTTCCATACTTTGGCAACGCAGCTGGCACAGCTTGGCGATATTGTGCCGATCGGGCTATTCATGCTGGCCTATATGAGTTTTGCCCTGCACCGGTTTTTAGGATATTCTTGGCGCGGTGTGGCGCTGGGATTGATAGGCTTTGCAGCGGCGTGTATTGCTGCTGCGAGCATAAAATGCGGCGATGGCGTGCGCCCCTGCTTTAACGGATCGCTCAACTATCTGCCCGCTCTACTGGGACTGCTGAGCATTGGCGTCCTGGTTTGGCGTCAAAAGCCGGGTTGCGGCGTGCCCAACAGCCGAACAATTGGCGCATTGCTTATTGCCAGCGCCAGTTTATTCGCCGTGTCGCTGATCTTACGCACAATCGATAGGAGCGCGTGCGAGGGCTGGCTGATTTCCGGTCATGTCATGGGGACGCATTTTTTGTGGCACCTGCTTAATGGTGGCATGCTGTATCTGTTGTTACGTGCTGCAATAACTGCGCAAGTTGCAACGATCCAGGCTGAAACACCGGACTGCACAATCGAATCGAATTAGGGTGATATGCAACTCGTGGTTTTTTTGCAATTCAGCGATTGCAATGAGCGCGGCGCCGTCGCATAAAGCGCCCGAGCAAATTCGGTAATGTCATTGCATATGGAGCAGAGCGTTAATTGCCAGACTGCGGACGTGGTGGAATCGGTAGACACACAGGACTTAAAATCCTGAGACCTAACAGTCGTGCGGGTTCAAGTCCCGCCGTCCGCACCACGCACTTAGAGCACACTTAGTGCAAACTTAATGTGTTTTGTTGGGTGATGCTGGGTGATGCTGGTTTGCGCGCCGCCGTGCGTGCCTCGCCCGCGCCAATCCATCGCGCTGGTTAGGGTTCGCACCAGCAGGATACAGTTTACCACTGTAGGTTGCTGTAGATTAAGATATTTTATTGGGTCTTCGTTGAAAACGGGGGCAAGGGGCTTATCTGGTCGATAATTTGCGGTTCGGTTTATATATATCAGCTCACCTCCTTGTTCAACTGACTGCGTCAGTTTTTCTTTTTCACCGGCCTTGGCGCTCACGCACACAGGGCTCGGACGCGGCGGCGGTAATTCTCGAAATTGCGAAAGCCAAAGGCGCGGCGCTGAATGAGTTTCATCTTTCGATGAAAGCCTTCGGTGATGCCGTTTGATCTGGAAAAGCGCCACATGCGGCCGATCTCGTTTTGCCAGCTGTCGAGCGTCCGGCCCAGCCGCTCACAGTCTTCAAAACCGCTTGCCTGCAATGTCTTGATCGCCGCCAGCAGGTC
>JAJRRE010000197.1 GCA_024279745.1 Alphaproteobacteria bacterium | reverse complement strand
CGACGATACGGCACTGATGGAGATTTCCAATTCAACCCCCTTTGGATTGTCTGCCGGGGTTTGCACCAACCGGCTTGATCGCATCACCGCCTTCATTGAGGGGCTGAATGTCGGCACGGTTAACATCTGGGAAGCGCCCGGCTACCGCATAGAACTATCGCCCTTTGGCGGCATCAAGGACTCTGGCAATGGCGTCAAAGAGGGGGTCACAGAAGCAATGAAATTCTTCACCAATGTCAAAACCTATTCCCTGCCCTGGCCTGCCGGCGCTTAGCCCTATCAGGGCCTGAGCCCGATCCGGGCCGGAGCCCAATCTGGGCCTGAACCCTATCAGGGCCTGAACTCTATCAGGGCCGGAGGACGCTAAGCGTCACTTACGCCGGGCGCCAACTGCGCCTTACCCCTGCGCGGCCTCTGCTGCTTTGGCTGCTTTGGCGCGCCGTTCGCGGGCCAGGGTCGACAAACCAAAATCGTCCAAAATGGCATATAGCGACGGCACAACAAACAACACGAGCAAGGTCGAAGCCAATAAGCCAAACGCCAATGACGTCACCAGTGGCACCAGGATCTGCGCCTGAATGCTGGTCTCCGACAGGATCGGCAGCAGTCCGGCAATGGTGGTCAGCGACGTCAGCAAAATGGCGCGAAAGCGGGCGCGCGCCGCAATTGGCGCCGCTTGCGCGACCGTCGTATTCTCGCCGTGCTGGTCTTTGATGAAGTTGACCAGCAAGATGCTGTCATTGACCACAACTCCGGCCAGGGCAACAAAGCCCAGCAGGCTGGGCATGGTGAAATCAAGCCCCATGGCGATATGGCCGAAGATCACGCCGATGAAAGAAAACGGAATGACGATCATGACGACAATCGGCTCAACATAGCTGCGGAACTGAAAACTGAGCAGCAAGAAGACGCCAATAAGCCCCAGCGCAAAGCCGACAAACATAGATTTTTGCGTGGTCGCCGCATTCTTGTCCTGGCCTTCAATGGCAAGCGCTACGCCCGGATGGCGTTTGAGAAATTCGGGAACGAACCGCGTCTTGGTGTCGGAAATTACTTCATTGGCATTGGCCAGGCGCACATCGACATCACCTTGCACCGTCACCGTGCGCACGCCGTTGATGCGGTTGATCCGTGCATAACCTCGATCTTCGCGCAGATTGGCAATTGTCGTCAGCGGCACCGCATTGCCCTGCGCTGTGGTTATGGTGAAATAATCCAGATCGGCCAGATCATTCCTATCCTCCAGATCAAGCCGCACATCAACTTCATAGCTTTCCGGTCCAATCTGTATTTCGTCAACCGTTGTGCCGAAGAAGGCGCTGCGCAACTGATCGGCAACTGCGCGCGCGTCCAGCCCCAGGCTCTTGGCGCCGTCCTTCATGGTGATCTTGATTTCCGACTTACCGGGGCGCAGATCATCGAGAATATTGTGGACGCCCTTGTAGCGGCGTAGCCATGCCTGCAAATCATTCGAGGCATTTTTCAGGGCAACCAAATCCGTCCCCCGCAGCCGCAAATCAATGGCAATCCCGGCCGGTCCCGCACCGGCGCCCGGCTGGGTGAATTTCAAGGCGATCACGTCGGGTAGATTGCCCGTTGTCTTGCGCCACCGGCTTAGAAATTCATCATTGCTGGTGCGGCGAAATTCCCCGCCGATTAAATCTACACTCAAAGTAGCCACATGCGCACCTTGCTCATGCGCATCGACATTCTGGCTATATTTAACGGCGATATTCCTGATCAGTTGTTTCTTGTCTTCGGGCTGTTCCTTGCCTAACTCATGGGCAACTTGAACCAGCGATTGCTTTAATTTCTGGATAATTTGTTCCGTGCGCTTCAGCGGCGTTCCTTGCGGCAGCAGCACGCGCGCTTCCAGAACATCACCGTCCAGTTCAGGAAAGGCGGAGAATTTCAGCACGCCGCCGGCAATAGCGCTGATCGATAACAATAACAACCCAACGGCCGCGCCTGTTGTTAAATAGCGCCAGCGCACACAAACATCGACAAAGCGCCCCACGGCTTTTTCACGCAACCATTCAACCATATTCTCGGCGGCATTTTGCATGAACGAGCTTGACTTGCCGTCCGGCTTCATCGAATGGCTCAGATGTCGCGGCAATATCACAAAGGCCTCGACAATTGATACAATCAGCACTGACAGCATCACCACTGGTACAACTTTTAAAACCGCACCAATATCGCCTTTGAGGAATGCCAACGAGCCGAATATACAAATTGTTGTAAAAAATGACGACATGACGCCGGGCAAAACCTGACGCGTACCGTCGACCGCCGCATCGATGGGCGATTTACCTTTGGCCCGCTGCGTCGCGATATTCTCTGCAATGACGATGGCATCGTCCATCAACAAACCGATCACGATCAACATCCCAACCATGGTCAACATATTGATCGAATAACCGAGCATCACCATGATCGCACTGGCGCCGGCGAACGACACCGGCAGGCCCAGAGTGATCCAGAACGAATAGCGAAAGCCGAAGAATACCCACATGGTCAGGAACACCAGCCCCAGACCCTGCACGCCATTGGTGATCAACAGTTGCAACCGGTCGCGCACGATGGATGAAACGTCGTTGGTAATGGTCAGCGCGGTATCGGGCGGGCCGACAGCTTTCTCCCGCGCTATGAATTGGCGCACAGCATCGATCACTGCAAGCGTGTCTTCATTCTCCGTTTTGGTGATGTCGAGAATAGCCGCCGCAAAGCCGTTAAACTCATATTTCTCCTCGTCGCGATCAAAGCGGTCGGAAATACGCGCCAGCTCGCCAAGCCTGATCTGTCCGCCATCCGCGCCAGACACAACAATCAGTCTTTCAAAATCGGCGACCTTCTTGCGCTCATCAGCAAAACGAATTGATATTTCACCAGCCTTGGTCTGCAAGGCGCCGGCAGGAAGATCGACACTTTGGCGCGCAACGGCGGCGGCAATATCGGCAATACTCAAACCCAACTGGCGCATCAATGCATCTTTGGGCTCAATCCGGATTTGATGGGCGGAAAATCCCTTAATCT
>JAJRRE010000196.1 GCA_024279745.1 Alphaproteobacteria bacterium | reverse complement strand
GTCTTTGATCGCGGCGGTTATATTTATCACGGGCGCGTTAAAGCGCTGGCTGATGCAGCACGCGAAGGCGGCCTCAGCTTCTAAAGCAGGTTACAGGAATTTGCGCTTGTTTCATGATGAAAGACGGCGCGAGATGAGAGGACGAACCATTGGCACGCAATCCTAGAGACCGCGGTGGCCGCGGCGGACGCGACGAGCAAGACAACGAGTTTGCCGACAAACTGGTACACATCAACCGCGTGGCCAAAGTGGTCAAGGGCGGTCGGCGTTTCGGTTTTGCCGCGCTGGTTGTTGTTGGCGACCAGAAGGGCCGTGTCGGTTTTGGTCATGGCAAGGCGCGCGAAGTGCCTGAAGCCATTCGCAAAGCTACCGAAGCGGCACGGCGCGAGTTGATCCGGGTGCCGCTGCGTGATGCACGCACATTGCATCATGATACCGAAGGGCGCTGGGGCGCCGGACGGGTAATCCTGCGGTCGGCACCAGCCGGTACCGGCATTATCGCCGGTGGTCCGATGCGTGCTGTGTTTGAAATGCTCGGCGTTTCAGATGTGGTGGCCAAGTCGCTGGGCTCGTCAAACCCCTACAACATGGTGCGCGCCACAGTAGAGGCTTTGAAAATTCAGGAAAACCCGCGCGGTGTGGCTGCGCGGCGTGGCAAAAAAGTCTCCGAGATCGTATCACGGCGCCGTGACGGCTCATCGGCTGCAGAAGCCAGCGCTGAAGCGGAAGCATAAATTAATAGCGGGTTGGTCGTTGGCACGGGTTTTAATGCTGTGGCATTGAGCGGAAATGAAGATCGATCAGATCGAACCCAAGCCGGCAAACGTAAGGCTGGCAAACGTAATACCTTGCCCCCCAAATTGAGCCGCAGGGCAAATGGGCAGCGCGGCAAAAGGAATTTGAACTATGGCTGATAAGAAAACAGCAAAGAAGTCGGGCAAAACCGTTACGGTCGAGCAGATCGGTAGCCCGTTGCGCCGTCCTCAGGATCAGCGTCAGACGCTGATCGGCCTGGGTTTGAATAAAATGCGCCGCCGCCGGACATTGGAAGATACGCCATCTGTGCGCGGCATGATCAACAAAATCTCCCACCTGGTTCGGGTAGTGGATGACGCCAAATAAACACTGGCTACATAAAACTGGCCAAATGAAATTAGTCAAATAATTTGGCCAATGAAACACAGGCCGCATAAAACTGGCCGAATAAATACAAGATTGACTTGTGAAGCTTTGAAGGAGCAGGGTCCCATGCGGCTCAATGAACTAAGAGATATTCCGGGCGCCAGCAAGAACCGTATCCGTGTTGGTCGCGGCATCGGCTCAGGCCGAGGCAAGACCGGTGGCCGAGGCGTCAAGGGACAAAAATCTCGCGAAGGCGTTTCGATCAATGGCTTTGAGGGTGGCCAGATGCCCCTGCATCGCCGTCTGCCAAAGCGTGGTTTTTCGCCGATCAACCGCAAGGACATGAATGAGGTCAATCTTGATCGTCTGCAAATCGCGGTCGATGCGGGTAAAATCGATGTGACCAAAACTGTCGATGTCGCCAGCCTAAATGCTGCAGGGGTTGTACGGCGCGAGTTGCACGGCCTTCGTATTCTGGGTAATGGTGAGCTCAAAGCCAAGCTGAATATCAAAGCGGATCATGTCAGCGCCAACGCGAAGGCGGCAATTGAAAAAGCCGGCGGGTCTGTCGAATTGATCGTACCTAAAGTTCTGCCGGCAGACGTTGCCAAACGCGAAAAAACAGCCGCTAAGAAGGCCGCCAAGGCTAAAACCAAAGGCTAGGCCGGTTAGTTGGGGCGTTTGGGCTGGCTGCCAACCGGCCGAGTATGGCAATGCGCTGCCAGGGAGCCTCCGGTTCCGCGACCGGTCGTGTCGGCGATTTATGCGCATTAGCACGGATAGCTATCGCCAGGGCGCCGCAATTGGCGCGGCTGCGGATGAAGTTGTGATAAATCGGTTCTAACCACGCCGTCAGTAGCACTTGAATTTGGTTGCGAATGGCCTGCAGCTCTCCTATCTATTGGTGAACGCGCCGATGGCTAGGTTGGGATTGTTGAAATGGCCAATCGCGGCGCTGCCTCTAGGGTCTGATCGTTTGAAGTGGAAGCACATCATGCCGATGGCGTGCATGGCACGGCGGCTTCCAATTGAAACGCTATTCAGGCTCTTAGACAAAAACTTTAGAGCATGCCCCTTCGGTGATATCGCCTCCATCAAGGTCGATCATGCTCTGGGGCAAAAACGGCTCCGCTTGAGGAGCACTGAAATGAACCGGCGTCGGCCATATCTCTGCCGACCACGGTCTGGGAGATAAGCAATATGGCTTCCGCCGCCGAGCAACTCGCCGCCAATATTAATCTCAGCGCCTTCGCTCAGGCAGATGAGTTGAAAAAGCGCTTATGGTTCACACTTGGCGCCTTGCTGGTCTATCGGTTCGGCACGTTCATTCCGCTGCCGGGCATTAATCCGGCGGCCTTCGCGGCGACTTTTTCGCAAAACTCAGGCGGATTATTGGGCCAGCTCAATCTGTTTGCCGGTGGCGCGGTTGAGCGGATGGCGATTTTCGCGCTGAACATCATGCCTTATATCTCGGCGTCGATTATTATGCAGCTGATGACGTCGGTTTCCAAGGAATTGGAAAAACTGAAGAAAGACGGCGAAGCCGGCCGCAAACAAATCAACCAGTACACGCGCTATTTGACGGTTGTTCTGGCGGCATTCCAAGCTTACGGCATTGCGATTTCGCTGGAAGGGTCAACGGGCGGCGCCGCGGGTAATGTGGTGATCGATCCAGGCTGGTTCTTCCGCATGTCGACCGTGATCACACTGGTCGGCGGCACAATGTTCTTGATGTGGCTGGGCGAGCAAATCACCGCGCGCGGCGTCGGTAACGGGATATCCTTGATTATTTTTTCCGGTATTGTGGCGGGTTTCCCGGGCGCTATCGTGCAGATGATGGAGCAAAGCCGGACCGGCGGTTTGTCCCCAATCTTTGTGATTTTTACGCTTGTCATGATCGTCGCGGTGGTCGGCTTGATTGTCTACTTTGAGCGCGCGCAACGACGACTATTGATCCAATATCCCAAGCGACAAACGGGGCCGCGCGGGGTGGCGCAGTCAGAATCGTCACATCTGCCGCTGAAGCTGAACACCGCTGGTGTCATTCCGCCGATTTTCGCATCATCCTTGCTGCTATTGCCTGCGACCGCCGCCAGTTTCATGGCACAAGATGCCCCCGATTGGCTCACCGCCGTCCTGGCCACATTGGGGCGCGGCCAGCCAGGCTATTTGTTGCTTTATGTGTCGCTGATCGTCTTCTTTGCCTTTTTCTATACGGCCGTGGTGTTTAACCCGTCCGATACGGCTGACAATCTGCGCAAATATGGCGGTTTCATCCCCGGTATTCGTCCCGGCGAGCGCACGGCGCAGCATATCGACTATGTACTAACGCGCATTACCGTCGTAGGTGCGATATACCTAGCATTCGTCTGTGTGTTGCCAGAGCTGTTTCTGTCAAACATGGCGATTTCAACATTCCTTGGTGGCACCTCATTGCTGATTGCGGTGTCGGTGACCATGGATACGGTGGCACAAGTACAAAGCCACTTGCTCGCGCACCAGTATAAAGGGCTGATTGAGAAGTCCAAATTGCGCGGCGGGCGAGCGAAAGGTGGCTCTAGAGGCAGAAGATGAATCTGATTTTGCTTGGCCCGCCAGGTTCCGGTAAAGGGACCCAGGCGTCGGCAATCGCTAAAACTTATGGCATTCCAGAGCTTTCGACGGGAGCCATGCTGCGCGAAGCAGCAGATGCTGGAAGCGAAATGGGGCTGTGGGCCAAGCAGATCATGGATCGCGGTGAATTGGTATCCGATGAAGTTGTGGTGAATATTTTTGCCGAGCGCATCAAGCAGTCCGATTGTGCGAACGGCTTTATTCTCGACGGGTTTCCGCGCACGCTGGAGCAGGCTGCATTCTTGGACAAATTGCTCAAGGAGCAAGATAACCCGCTTGATCTGGTGCTGGAGCTGAAAGTGGATTTTAATCAGCTCGTCGAGCGCATTGTTGGCCGCTTTACCTGCGCCACTTGCGGCGAGGGCTATCATGACCGGTTTAAGATCCCCAAAGTGAGCTGCGTTTGTGATGTCTGCCAGGGCATGGCGTTCAAGCGGCGCGCCGATGATAATGCCGAAACCGTGCGCACGCGGCTGATGGCTTATTACAGGGAGACGGCGCCGCTGATCGGCTATTACTTCTGCAAGGAGTGCCTGCGGGTCGTGGATGGAATGGAAGAAATTGACTTGGTGGCCGGCCATGTCCAGGAGATCTTGAAAGATTATACGCAAGACAGCAAAACGCCTGCGCATTAAGGCCGATTGTTATGAGGGACCAGGCTAATTTTGTGCCAGCGGTAGAAGTCTGGCGAAAATTGCTGACAGAAGATTGAGGGCTGAAGGTTGAGGGCTGAAGATTTGTGGCAGGGGTTTGCAACAAAAGTGGGTAGCGGGTAGCTGGTTCGCGAGCCTTGCGGCAGGCTAACCACGAATAATGGCAATTGGGATGAAAAAGGCCGAAATGACACGGCCACCCCTGTTGACGAAGACAGGACTAATCGGCTAGAAGATGCTGCTTTCGACCAAAATGTGTCGTGATCGGCTCTTGCTCTTGCAGAACTTGGTTCTGGCAGACCAATGAGGGCCGGTCTTTTTGTGTTTTCGGTCTTAAACGTTCATGGAAGAGCAGCTGGAATTAGGCCAGCACAGAAAATTTACCGGCGATCTGCCCGATATCGATGGCGATATTTGCCTGCCGGATAGCAGGAACTTGATAAGCAGACCGTCGACATTCAATACGTCAATAGACACAGAATATACAGAAATACAGAACATACAGAACATCTGGTTCAAGGAGAGAGCAGTGGCCCGCATCGCAGGCGTTAACATTCCCACAAATAAGCGCGTTGTGATAGCGCTTAGATATATCCACGGCATTGGCGCCAAATTCTCCGGTGAGATTTGCGACAAGGTCGGCATTCCGGCTGAACGACGGGTTAATGAATTGACCGATGCCGAAGTTTTGCAAATTCGCGAGACCATCGACCGGGACTATCGGGTTGAAGGTGATCTTCGCCGCGAAGTTTCAATGAACATCAAACGGCTGATGGATCTGGGCTGTTATCGTGGCCTGCGTCATCGCCGCGGACTGCCGGTTCGCGGCCAGCGCACGCACACCAATGCGCGCACCCGTAAAGGCCCCGCCAGGGCGATTGCCGGCAAGAAGAAGTAGTATCCGGAGCGCTGGGTCTGGCGATGGATGCCAGCGCACTTAGATCAGGGCATTTGCCGTTCAACATCAGACAGCTTGCACATCGTGCTGGTTTAAAGATGAGACACCGCGCCGCTCGCGGAATAATTGAGACGACCCGCATGAGCGGGCCAATAATGCAGCCTCAATGAGGCATCAGGAGTAGCCTAATGGCCAAAGACCAGCGCAAAGTACGCCGCCGCGAGAAAAAGAACATCGCGTCCGGTGTTGCGCATGTGAATGCAACGTTTAACAACACCATGATCACTATCACCGATGCCCAGGGCAATACGATTGCGTGGTCGTCGGCAGGCACGATGGGGTTTAAAGGATCGCGAAAATCTACGCCGTTTGCTGCCCAGATGGCAGGTGAAGATGCCGGCAAGAAAGCCTCTGATCACGGCATGAAAACCCTTGAAGTGCAGGTTTGCGGTCCCGGTTCCGGCCGCGAGTCGGCATTGCGGGCGTTGCAGTCTGTTGGCTTTCAGATCACTACTATTCGTGATGTAACACCGATCCCGCATAATGGCTGCCGCCCGCGCAAGCGCCGCCGGGTATAACCGATCTCGCGCTTGGGTCCTGCTACTGGTCGTGATTGCCGCGGCACAGGGGGAGCGCTTGCGGTATTGATCGCAAATGGAGCGCCTGCAAACAAATGCGGCGCCGAAACAAATATAGAGATGTGCACGGCGTCCTGATCGGCGCATGTCTCGCCCCCGCAAAGATGTTCATTTGCTCTGGAAGTTCACGCCAGATCAGATCGAGCGTCTAATTTAGGTTGTATCAAGGTGATGCTGCGTCCCCGCATTGCCGTTAAATTACGAGGCCCGCTTCCATGACAGATAACACCGCTGTGCTGCAAAAAAACTGGCAGGACCTGATCAAGCCGACCAAACTGGAAATCACGCCAGGCCGCGATCCTGAACGCAATGC
>JAJRRE010000195.1 GCA_024279745.1 Alphaproteobacteria bacterium | reverse complement strand
TTATCGGGCGTGCGCTTACGCAGAGCGCGCCGGGTGTTGCGAAGATGACGGGAAATTCCACGACTGCCGGAAATCTTGTTCATTTTTATCGACAGTGCCTTGACCACCAGCTCGGCCTTTTTGGCCTCCAGATTATTGACCACGCCGTCGAGCCCGGTGATCTCATCTTGCAATTTACTCAAGGCATCGGTGCTGGCGATCACCTTCATCAATTCACGCACCGGCTCATAGGCCTGATCGACATTGCGTTGATATTTGCGATGGGCTGCGGTGTTGGCGCGCTGCACCGTTACGAATGTTTTGCGCTCACTCTTCCAGCGGGCCGGAATGGATGCTTGCAAGGATTTAATTCGCCCATCAATCTGCTTCACCCGCGTCTTTCGCTCAGCACGCAGCGCCTCACTCAAATCTTTGTCGCGGCGCGAGCGGCTTATCACCTGGCGCAAGTCCCGGCCCTCTTTTTTCAACGTCGCTATTTTTTTCTGGATTGTCCTGACTTCAACATGCAAGGGCAGATATTTTTGCGATGCGGTTTTTAATACTGCTTCGGTTTTGGTTATATTGCGAACCAGGTCGAAGGTTTTTTCCGCTTTAGGAATGGAGGATGTGAAGTCCGATTTCAGCTCAGATGGTGCAAAACTTACATTTAGTTTGCGAGCAACCGACATCGCCGATCGCAGCTCGCTTTCGCGTGTCTTGTAAGAGGGGAAGAGCGATTCTTCCAGACAGACCTGCAGCCGCGGATTAATCGGCGGCGGTGCCGTGTCGGATAGCAGTGATATGCGCTGTGGTAGATAATTCACCAATTGCGGGGTCAGGCCAACTACCACCAGCGCAATTAATTGCAAAACAATGAAAGGAACCACGCCTTTATACATCTCAATTGTTTTGACTTCCTTTGGCGCCACGCCGCGCAGGTAGAACAATGCAAAGCCAAAGGGCGGCGTCAGGAATGAGGTTTGGATATTGAGGCCAATCATTACCCCGAGCCAAACGGCTGTGACATTGGCTGCCGGATCCATCAACAAGATGGGCGCAACAATCGGCACGACCACAACTGAGATTTCAATAAAGTCGAGGAAAAAGCCGAGAACAAAAATAACCGCCATCACCATGATGAACTGTGCCCAGAAGCCGCCGGGAAGCGAGGTTAAGAAATGTCGCACCAATTCTTCGCCGCCAAAAGCGCGGAAAGCTGCCGTCAGCATTGCGGCGCCAAGTAGAATGATAAATACAAGCGACGTGGTCTTAGCGGTCTCAACCATCACGCCGCGCAAGGTGTCCTCGATCCGATAAGTACGCCAGCCGCTCCAGCCAACGGCGAACAGAAAAATCACAACTGCTATAACCGCCAACGTTATGCCGAAAGGATCGCCGTCGCCTTTGATGTTAGTTGAATACAAACTCGTAATTACGCCAATTGCGACAAGAGACCCCAGAGCAAGAACCGCAGGGATAAAGGCGCCGCGCTCCCCGGCTCGCAGTCGGTATCCGGCCATGACCGTTGCGCCAACCGCACCAATTGCACCGGCCTGATTAACCGTTGCAATCCCCATGATGATCGATCCCAGAACGATAAAAATCAGGGCCAATGGCGGGATCAGCGTTAAAAACGCTGATGCAATAAAAGCGCTGTCATAGGCCCCCTCACGTTTGACCGATGGCGCCGATGACGGCCATACCAACGCATAAATGAGAATAAACACCATATAGATGCCAACCAGCAGCAGCCCGGGCACCAACGCGCCCAAGAACATATCACCGGCACTTGTCGAGGCTACCGACAGATCCGACGGCATAGAAAATGCACCGGTTGAGCTTTTATATAAAGCCTTGCGCGCGGTATCTGCTTGATCAACGGCACTGGATAATTGGTCCGCCAGAATAATAAGCACGATCGAGGGCGGAATGATCTGCCCCAGAGTTCCCGAAGCGGCAATGGTACCTGAAGAGAGCGCATTGGAATAGCCGTTGCGCATCATGACGGGCAACGATATGAGCCCCATGGCGACAACCGTGGCGCCTAGAATGCCAGTCGTGGCAGCAAGCAATGCGCCCACGAACACGACGGAAATCCCTAGGCCGCCGGGCACAGGGCCAAATAATTGCGCCATGGCGACGAGAAGATCTTCAGCGATTTTGGAGCGCTGCAACATGATGCCCATGAAAACGAATAGCGGAATGGCAATCAGCGTATCGCGCTCAACCTCCCAATACACTCCTCGAAAATTGGTCACACCAGCACTGAGCCACTGAACCGGCCCACCGCTGGCAAAATAGGCACTAGCATCGCCGGCGAATAAATATCCCGCGCCTGAGGCCAATCCGATTGTAATAATCGCCGAGCCGGGAAGCGCAAATGCTACAGGATAACCGGACGCCAGCGCCGTCGCCATGACCAGTACCAAAATGGCAAGGAAGACCAATTCCATTGTCTTTAGTTTTCTCTTTCAAAGGGTTAGTGAGTTGTTTCACCGTCAACTTTTCGCCCGCCCGGCTCGCCGCGTATCTCGGCAATAGAATCGAGAAAGCTGCTGGCGAACTGCACCAGCATTGAGATCGCATAAACCGCCAGAAATCCGGCCATCAGATATTTGACATACATGCCAAAGCCCTGCTGCGTGACTTCAATGGTCAGTATCGGTGAATTGATGATGTTGGATTTGCCCCACAGGCCGACCAGCAAAATGATCCAGCACAGCGCAATGCCAAGGAAGATCGATCCAATGGCATTCACAAAGCCGCGGGTGCGCCGCGAAAAGCCGGCATAAAGCACATCGACGCGCACATGGCCTTCTTCAAGCAGTGTAAAGGCGCTGGCAAACAAGAACAGCCCGGCATACCAAAAGCGCACCAGATCTCCCATGAAAGCCTGCTCATAGGAAAAGATAAAGCGCGTGATGACGATGATAAATTCTGCGATCACTACCAACAGTGCAAGCCAGGTAAAGCTGACGCCGCGATAGAACAACGCGATAATCAACGACACACCAATCAACGGAAGATGCACATAGGGGCCGCGAATTTGTGGACGCTCCAGAGCGGCGGCCAGGTCTGCCCCAACGAAATAGGGAAGAAAGCTTTCAACGCGCAAAAAAGAAATGATCATATC
>JAJRRE010000194.1 GCA_024279745.1 Alphaproteobacteria bacterium | reverse complement strand
GCCTATAACGAGGCGGCCCGGGTGATGTCGCCGCGCGGGCTGGAGAACTATCTGCAAGGCGTCAAGGGTATGTGCGCGCTCGGGCGCGGGCCGGACCTGATCATGAGCTATATTGAGGCCATGCCGCAGGTCGCCAAGGAAGTCGGCGAAGACGTTATCCCCGACGCGGCGCAAGCCATGATGGCGCTGGCCTCGCACACATCGGGCACGGTCATTACCCTTACGCTGAGCACCATGCCGCTGGCCGCCTCACGCTTTGGCGACGCGGATATGCTGCGCAATTATCTCGTGCTGCTGCATCAGCTGGCCGGCAAGGCGCCGCGCGTGCTGCGCCCGATGATGGAAAATCTGCAAGAGCTGTTATCCAAGCTGACCCTGGGTGGTTTGCGCCGCTGGGCGATGTGGGGGGCGCAGGCTCATGCGCGCGATCTCGATGGTCAGATGGCGTATTTCTCGCTGCAGTCGGAATCGTCAAAATCCGTTCTGCGCAAGGAGCGGCGCGGCACCTTATTCATCAACAATCAGCGCAAGCTCAACTTTTATCTGCGCGCGCTGTGGGGCCGCGCCTTTTTCATGAAGCCAACGGCCGGCGATTATGAAACCCGCCGCGGCCTGCGCCCCTTCATCGAGGACTGGTTCATTCACCTCCCCGACGCTTATGACACCCACGGCGAACTGGACGGCTTGCAAATCTACCGCGCCGCTGTTGCTCATTGCGCCGCCCATATCGTCTACACCACCACGCAGATTTCTGCCGAGCAGCTCTCGCCCATCCAGATGAAGCTGATTGATCTGTTTGAAGACGCGCGCGTGGAACATCTCGCCTGCCGCGATTTTCCTGGCCTGGTAAAACTATGGAAGCCGCTCTTCGATCAGCCCATTGGCCTTGAAGGCGAATCGCTCGATCAATTGCACCGTGGCCTGCGGTTAATGTTCGCCATGTCGCGCGCGCTGATCGACAAAGACTACCAGGACAGCGAGCCGCGCATTAATGAGCTGGCCAAACGGTTTCGCGATGTGCTGGCAACGCGCGCCGACGACAACCGGGTATCGTGGGATTTCGGCATGGAGTTCTTCCATCTGATGGCCGATATCACCGGCATTCCGTCCTTGCGCGTGGTCGATGACTTCCCCGTCCCCTACCGCGACGACAACCGTTACATCTGGGAATTTTCCGAGCTGGAAATGAACATGGGCGCCGATTATATCCCCGGCACCGAAGGGCAAAAACGGCGCAGTGTCGATCTGATGGAATTCATCAATGAGATCGACGTTGAAACCGCCGGCGACGACGCGCAGGAAATCTGGACGTTGTCATCGGAACTGTTCCCCTATGAGGACGAAGGCAAATCCTACAATGAAATGGAAGGCAAGGAGCCGGTATCCGAGCCGTTCCATTATTCGGAATGGGACCACCAGGTGCAATTGCATCGCCCGGACTGGGTGACGGTGATTGAGCGCCGGCAGGGACGCGCCGACCCTGCGATCATGGACGACATTCTGGTCAAGCATCGCCCCATTGCCAGCCGCATTCGTCATCTGGTTGACGCCATGCAGCCGCAGGGGATTGTACGCAAGCGCGGCTATGAAGAAGGCGAAGAGATCGACATTAACGCCGCTGTGCGCGCCATGAGCGATATTCGCCGCGGCGTCATGCCCAACCCGCGCATTAACATTCGCATCACCCGCCATGTGCGCGATCTGGCCGTGGTTCTGCTGCTCGATCTATCGGAAAGCACCAATGAGCGCGTTGACAAGGACGATCCTGACAGCCCAACCATTCTGGAGCTGACCCGCGAAGCCACCGGCCTGATGAGCTGGGCTATCGACAGTATTGGCGATCCATTTGCCGTGCATGGCTTTGCCTCCGATGGGCGCCATGATGTGCAATATTACCGCTTCAAGGATTTCGATCAGCCCTATGCGGATCAGGCCAAGTCGTTGCTGGCGGGCATGAGGGGCGGGCTGTCAACACGGATGGGCGCGGCCCTGCGTCATGCGGGTCATCACCTCAGCCAGCAGGCGGCACAAAAACGGCTGGTCCTGCTGATCACTGATGGTGAGCCGGCGGATATTGACGAGCGCGATCCACAATATCTGCGCCAGGACGCCAAGAAGGCGGTGGAAGATCTGGCCACACGCGGCGTCTACACTTACTGCCTGACGCTTGACCCGCGCGCCGATCAATATGTGGCGCGTATTTTCGGCGAGAACCGCTTTTCGATCATCGACAATGTCGAGCGCCTGCCCGAACGCCTGCCCGCCGTCTTCGGTATGCTGACCCGCTAAGCTGGCCGGCTGGCGGCTGGCAAAGAGCGCAGGTCAGCGCCAAGCTTACTGTTCTACTCCCCCCAAAAGTTCGCGCTGTTTCTCTGTCTCACAGCGCTGATCCATGCCAATAGGCATGGGCACCTGCGACGGCGCGGCGCTAAGCGCCGGGCGAACATTGTTCGCCGGGGGGATGCCAGCAACGACCCGTGGTCCATCACAGCTCCGTCCTATCGTCTCGAGCACAGCTCTCACCATTTGGGCACAAATCGGCGCATCATGCGCCCAGCGGCCAAAGGCCGCCGCGAACCGTTTCGCGCCCATGCGGAGGGCCAGTGACCATAGGGAACGGTGTGGCCCGCGAGCCAAAAGAGCGCGCACCGTGAGCCGAGACTGTTCGCCGTGGGGGATGCCAGCAAAGACCACGGAACCATCACTGCTCCGTCCTATCGGCCCAGCCTCGTTCTCACTATTTGGGCAAGTTACGGCACGACTGTGCCCAGCGGCCAAAGGCCGCCGCCGACAGTTCGGCGCGCCATCATGTCGGAGGCATGTTCCACATGACGCAGGTGCCCCGCGCTTTTCACGCGGGATCAGCACCGTGAGATAAAGAATGGCGGAGAGAGAGGGATTCGAACCCTCGATAGAGTTACCCCTATACCGGTTTTCGAGACCGGCGCTTTCAGCCACTCAGCCACCTCTCCATAGGGCAATGCCCGCCGTGTTGCCGCGGGACATTAGTCATCACCCGGATTAGAGACTGTAATCTTTATGACCGGGCAGACGCTGGCGTATAGCGCGCCTCCCTGCACGGCGCAAGTGTTGATGCGCGCCTGGCCCCTGCCCCTGAAACTTGGTCCCTGATACTTGGTCCTTGAAGTTTGGCCTGGCCGCACCCGTGATTGCTGACCTGCTCGCCCAGCGCCTCTGCTCAAGTTGCATCACCCAACGTTACCTTCGCTCGCATAAACTTCAGCCGCTGGCCATTAAACTGGTTTCATGTCGCAAGGCGCTGGCCTAAAGTGGCCGCCAACCGACACCAAGTGTGCCCCGCAACTTACGTGCCTTGCCACATATAGAGAGAAGTTAATGACCAGCTCCGACCACCTGATCGACCCTGACGGCCTTTTGGAATATTCCGTTGTGTTCACGGACCGCTCCTTGAACCATATGTCGAAATCCTTCCAGGGCGTCATGCGCGACATCAACGCCATGCTGTGCGAGGTCTATAGCGCCGATACGGCGATCGTGGTTCCCGGCGGCGGCACCTATGCCATGGAAGCGGTTGCGCGCCAGTTTGCCAGCGACAAAAATTGCCTTGTTATCCGCAATGGCTGGTTCAGCTTCCGTTGGTCGCAAATTTTCGACATGGGCAAAATTCCGGCCAGGACCACCGTGCTGAAAGCTGCAATGCTAGCCAAGGAAAGCCAAAGCCCCTTTGCCCCCGCAGCCATTGAAGATGTGGTCGCGACCATCCAAAGCGAAAAACCCGATCTGGTGTTCGCGCCTCACGTTGAAACCGCTTCGGGCATAATCTTGCCGCCCGATTATCTCAAAGCGGTCGCCGATGCCGTGCATGAGATCGGCGGTATGTTCGTGCTCGACTGCATTGCCTCAGGCGCCATCTGGGTCGATATGCAAGCGCTTGGCATTGATGTGCTGATCAGTGCACCGCAAAAGGGCTGGAGCGCCTCGCCCTGCGCCGGCCTCGTGATGCTGAACGGCGCGGCCCGCGAGCGGCTGGAGCAAACCACCAGCTCCAGCTTTGCCTGTGATCTGCTGAAATGGCATCAAATCATGCAAGCCTATGAAGGCGGCGCCCATGCCTATCACGCCACCATGCCGACCGATGCGCTGGTCAAATTTCATGATGCCATGGTGGAGACCAAAGAACTTGGATTTGAAACCTTGCGTGAGGCGCAATATGAACTGGGCCGCCGGGTGCGCGCTTTGCTGGCAGACAAGGGCTATAAAAGCGTTGCGGCGCCCGGCTTTGAAGCGCCCGGAGTGGTGGTCAGCTATACGGACGATCCTGAAATCCAGACGGGCAAAAAGTTCGCCGCGCAAGGAATGCAAATCGCTGCCGGTGTGCCGCTGCAATGCGATGAGCCCGACGACTACCGCACCTTCCGGCTGGGTCTGTTCGGCCTTGATAAGCTAACCAATATTGAGCGAACCATTGCGCGGCTGGAAGAGACCTTCCGCAAGATCAATTAAACGCTTAGCGTTGGCGCTGGCGCTGGCGCTGGCGATTTCACATCATCAAGACAAACGTCTTCCAGATAAATCACTGATCTGTGATCCACGACACAGCTGCGCGGCTGCGCAGGTCCTATCGTCAATTCATCAACCGGCGGTGCTCAGCATAAAGCGCTCACCGCTCAGGTGATCTGAAATAACGATATGAGCAGGATAAAAAATCATGACACAGGCTTTTAACATTCCCAATACTGCCCCGTACGCCACCGCGCAGCCCGGCACAGTCTGTGTCATGATGTGCCAGGCAAAATCCGGCGCCTGGATCGTCCGCGATGCAGCTGATCGCCGGGGCGGTGTGTTCGCCACATCAAAGGCTGCCCGGCGGTTTATTGACGGCGAATTCGGCGCTGCGGCACTCATCATTGATCCTGCCCTGCCCGGCGCGACCGCCCCCCTCAAGCGCCGCCTAGACCCTGCTCGCTACGTGCTACTCTCTACTCATCCAGCAGGATGCGGATAAACCGCTCAATCCCGTTTGGCTCAAAATAACCAAATTTCTGAAAACGGATGCGCCCATCCTTGCCAATCAGCGCCACTTCGGGCGTGCCATTGGTGTTATAACTGATCATGGTTTGCGGCAGCCGGTTGCTGCCCTTGTGACGATCAACACCAACGGGGTGGGTAATGCCCTTGCGCTTGATGTATTTTTTCAGCCGTTTCACGGTCTGCACTTTGTGGCCTTCAAATACCGTATGAATGCTCACGATGATGAGCTTCTTCTGCTCGATTTGCCGGGCAAAGACCTTCTCCCAATGGGCCATCAGGGGCAGCGAGAATTTGTTGCAGCCCGGACACCACATCTGAAAGAAGTCGATCACCACCACCTGCCCCTTGAGATCGGCCAGCTTTAGTCCGTCCGAGTTAATCCATTCGGCAATATCCCATTGCGGCGCAACCGGCGCGCGCGCGGCGGCTTGCGCGGGCCCGGACGCCACAGAGAACCCAATCATCAACAGCACTAATATCGTGATTGAACGGCTTGAAACGGCGATTGAGCGCCTTAAAGCGCCGCCCGGCGCCGCCGTGGTCCGCCCGCCCTCACCGCGCCAATGCCGCAGTTGAGATAAAACAGCTTTAATGTTGTCTGACATGGGACTAAACCTTCTGTTGCGCTTATGGACAATTAGCCGGGCAAACCGCCTCGCAGCCTGTTGAATTCTCTGGCATTATAACGTCATCGCCCCTATTTCAGTTATCACTGTCACGTGAGGCCCTGTTTGCCGGGGCGGCGCGACACGTACCCCCTTTTCCCCTGCCAGTGGCAGTGCTAAGAGCCCATTCATGACCGACATTTCCAAGATCCGCAATTTCTCCATCGTGGCCCATATTGACCACGGTAAATCGACCCTGGCCGACCGGCTGATCCAAATCTCCGGCGATGTGGCGGCGCGCGACATGAAAGAGCAGCTGCTTGACAATATGGACATTGAGCGCGAGCGCGGCATCACCATCAAGGCGCAGACCGTGCGGCTCGATTACAAGGCTGACGACGGCGAAATGTACCAGCTCAATTTGATGGACACGCCGGGCCATGTAGATTTTGCCTATGAAGTATCGCGCTCCTTGGCCGCCTGCGAGGGCGCACTTTTGGTCGTGGACGCAAGCCAGGGCGTCGAAGCGCAGACACTGGCCAATGTTTATAAAGCCATCGACAATGATCTGGAGATTGTGCCGGTCCTCAACAAAGTCGATCTGCCCGCCGCCGATAGCGAGCGCGTCAAAGCGCAGATCGAAGACGTAATCGGCATTGACGCCTCGGACGCTCTGCCCATTTCCGCCAAAACCGGCGAAGGCGTGCCGGCAGTACTGGAGGCGATTGTAAAACGCTTGCCGGCGCCCAAAGGCGATGAAACCGCGCCGCTAAAAGCGCTGCTGGTCGATAGCTGGTATGATGCCTATCTGGGCGTCGTCGTGCTCATTCGCGTGATGGACGGACGGCTCAGCAAAGGCCAGCGGGTCAAATTAATGTCGACCGACGTGGTCTATCAGATCGACCGGGTCGGCGTGTTCCGGCCCAAACAGGAAATGTTCGATAGTCTCGGCCCCGGCGAAGTCGGCTTTTTCACCGCCGCCATCAAGCAGGTGGCCGATACCCGCGTCGGCGATACCATTACCGATGAGAAAAAGCCCTGCATCAAGCCGCTACCGGGCTTCAAGCCGGCGCAGTCCGTTGTGTTTTGCGGCATATTCCCGGTTGATGCGGCTGACTTTGAAGATTTGCGCAAGGCCATGGAGCGCTTACGGCTGAATGACGCCAGCTTTTCCTTCG
Source organism: Alphaproteobacteria bacterium (assembly GCA_024279745.1). Classification (GTDB taxonomy): domain Bacteria; phylum Pseudomonadota; class Alphaproteobacteria; order Rhizobiales; family Hyphomicrobiaceae; genus JAJRRE01. The sequence continues at coordinate 6,671 of JAJRRE010000194.1, read as the reverse complement.
AGATGGAAAGTTCCGCTGCGCTTGGCTTTGGCTTCCGTTGCGGCTTCCTTGGTCTGTTGCATCTGGAAATTATTTCGGAACGCCTGGAGCGCGAATTTAATCTCGATCTGATTACCACGGCGCCTTCGGTTATCTACACACTGCATATGCGCGATGGCAAAGTCACCGAGATGCATAATCCTGCCGATATGCCCGACGTGATGGCCATCGACCATATGGAAGAGCCGTGGATCAAGGCGACAATCCTGGTGCCCGACGAGTATCTCGGCGCCGTATTGAAGCTGTGCCAGGACCGACGTGGCCGCCAGATTGAGCTGACCTATGCCGGGTCGCGCGCCATGATGGTCTATGATTTGCCGCTCAATGAAGTGGTGTTCGATTTCTATGACCGACTTAAATCCGTCAGCCGCGGCTATGCCTCCTTCGACTATGAAATCGTCGGCTATGAGGAGGGAGATCTGGTGAAACTATCGGTGCTGGTTAATGCCGAGCCGGTCGACGCTTTATCGATGATCGTACACCGCAACCGGGCCGAAGCGCGCGGGCGCACCATCTGTGAAAAACTCAAAGAGCTGATCCCGCGCCATATGTTCAAGATCCCGATCCAGGCCGCCATCGGCGGCAAAGTGATCGCGCGCGAAACCCTCAGCGCCATGCGCAAGGACGTGACCGCCAAATGTTACGGCGGCGATATCTCGCGCAAACGCAAACTGCTCGACAAGCAAAAGGCGGGCAAGAAAAAGATGCGCCAGTTCGGCAAAGTTGAAATCCCGCAAGAGGCGTTCATCGCCGCGCTGAAGATGGATGATAATTGAGCAGAGTGGCAAGATAGGTTAAGGTGCAGTCATGACGGATCAAAAAACCATAACGCTTGATGAGGCTGTCATGGCCGCAAGAGAATTGCCTGCCGCAGCACAAGAAGCCCTGGCAAAAGAGCTTCTCGATTGCGTGGCAGACTATCAAACACCAGATCGACCTGCACAGCGTCAGCAGATTATTCAAGAACGGCTTGCTAAGCCCCTGCATGCGGTGTCGCGCGACGAAGTAATGGAACTATTGCGCAATTATGATCCTGATCTTTAAGGCGCGCTATTTATGCGGATTGAGTGGACAGCCGAGGCTTTAGGCGAGCTATCTGCAATGCTTGAATACATTTCCCGCGACAGCCCTGAATCAGCTGCCTTGGTCGCTCGGCGTACTTTGAAAGCTGAAAAAAGAATTATATCATTCCCCAAAGCAGACCGATTTGATTCAGAAACCAGAACTTATGACATTTCAATTCCCAAGACCCGAATCGTTCTCACCTATGCCATCCGTGACGAAGTAATCTGGATTGTCACCGCTTGGCACACGTCACAAAATCCCGACAACAAGCCAAAGCGGTCGGCATGACGTGAGCTGTCTGGAAGGTGCGGATTTAAGAAAAGTCGGAATTCCGTGGTGAGGCGTTTCTCGTGGGGAGGCGTTCATCGCCGCGCTGAAGATGGATGAGTGTTGAGCACGTTGTGCTGCGCGTTGGTGGCGCGATTGGTGGCGGAGCGTTCGTATTTCTCTTTATTTGCGCCGCTTGCATAATTCGCGGTATAGCGCTTCGGGGCTGACAGCAATTTGGGCAGCAAGACCGCGCCATTCGCCTTTGGCGGGCAAGTCAACGCCTTGCCAATCAAGCCAGGCATCGAGGCGTTTCGCAACGGTTTTGCGGGACAATATTTCGCTTCGATAACGTGCCGCTTGCACTTCTTTCGCTAGATACGAGGCCCACATTTCAGAATATTTAGAATTGCTGCGTAAATGTTCCAGGAAAGACCGCCTGGACACGATAAAAGCCGTCGTTTGCTCGACCGCCAGCGCATCGCAATGATACGTCTTCGAGTATATTGACGCCTCTGCCAAGAGGGCATGAGTACCGGCGCGTTGCAGGATAATCTCACTACCATCCGACTGCGGGCGAACCAGCTCAACGGCTCCTTCTGCAATAACGAACACAAACTGGACCTGGTCCCCGCGATGAAACAGAAAAGCGCCGCGGTCAAAAGAACGACGCCTGGCAGTGTTCATGATGAGATCTTCAATAAGTTTTTGCAGCATGACGATGATCATGTCGCCATCGCCAGCAGCTTGGCAAGTGTTTTAGGCGACCTAGCGTTTGAACCCAGCAGGACGGGGCAGGCAAGCCGCCACGATATCATTGCCAATGCTCTACGCCAAACTGGAACCGCCGCCATTGCATTGCGCCAGATCAAACTGTCCTGCGCCATTTTCCCGCGTTGCCCCGGCTCGTGGCCGACCTATATTGAATTGAAACTTATGGCATTGAAGAAAAATCGTGAGGGATCATGAGCGTGACTTTAAGAGCGGCGCTGCTGCTGGCGTTTGCAACTTTTGGATTAAGCGGGCTGGCATCGACAAGTGCGTCGGCCAGCGAGGTTAAGATCGGCGACATTGTGGTTACTCACCCCTGGTCGCGCGCAACGCCGGGCCGGGCGCCCATTGGGGTCGGCTATGTGACCATCACCAATAACGGCAAAACCGCCGATCGGCTTTTGGGCGGCTCATTGGATTTCGCCAAGCGCATCGAAGTGCATACCATGACCATGGTCAAAGGCGTCATGGCGATGCGCAAACTGAAAAACGGCATTGTCATTGCGCCGGGCCAAACCATTTCGCTCAGCCCCAGCGGCGACCACCTCATGATCGTCGGCCTGACCAGGCCCCTTAAGAAAGGCAAGCCGTTCTCGGCCCGGCTCAAATTTGCAAAAGCCGGCGAACTGACCGTGACCTTCAAAGTCGAAGCAATTGGCGCCATGTCCCATAAGGATATGACTGACGGTTCAATGACCGGACATGGTACAAAGGGACATGGCCGAGCCGGCTCCGGCGCCATGACAAACATGCCGATGAAACGGGCCGGCGAGAAAATGCCCGCGACAGAACCGATGAAAACGGACAGCAAGATGGGCCATGGCGGCAGCGGTAGTCATCCGCAATAATTAAGGGCTCCCGCAATCTACTGCTGATATTGAACGTCGCCCCCTGCCCTTGCAATTGTAAGGAAAGGGGGCGATTGTTTTTTTAACTCGTCTGCACCTGTCTTAAATCCGCCTCCCGGCTTTGCTGACAATCATTGTCGATTGTCATTGTCGATACCCTGCTGCTTGAAGGAGCGCCCAATATTTTGCTTATCGATGCGTTTCTCGCCGCCGGGCCGTATCTGCTGCTGCTCGTCGTATCGTTCGGCGCGGCGACCTTATTACCCCTATCCTCGGAGCTGCTCCTTATCGCGCAAATCAAGGCGGGAAGCGGCGAGATGGAAGGCCTGCTGCTGGCTGCGATTGTCGGCAATACGGCAGGATCGGTGTTCAACTGGTGGCTTGGCAAAACTATGCGCCATTTTGAAACCCGCCGCTGGTTCCCTTTCAAGCCGTCCGATATCGACAAGGCCTCGCAGCGCTTTCAGCGCTACGGCATCTGGACCCTGCTGCTCGCCTGGGTGCCGGTGATGGGCGATCCGCTGACCTTCATCGCCGGTGTCATGCGCATTCCCTTTACCGTGTTCTTGCCACTGGTCGCCATTGGCAAAGCGGCGCGCTATATCATTCTGGCGTGGTCATTGTAAGCGCGAACAACGCGAACAAAATTCAACAGCACGCTATGTTACCCCCCCCATGAGGCCAGCAGCAGGCTGAGCCTGGCCTGGGGCTCAGCCTTAGGCTGGCCTCACATCAAGCCGAGTTTTTTGGCGATCTCAACATCCCAGTAAGCCGCTTCAATCTTATGGCCATCAAGATCGCGCAGGAAGCAGCCGTAATAGGGCTCACCATAATCTGCCCGCGGTCCGGGCGCACCGTCATCGACGGCGCCAGCCTGCAAGGCCACCGCATAAAAATTATCGACCTGCTCTTTTGATGTTGTAGAGAACCCAAAATGCGTGCCGTTGCCGACGCTGGCGGCCTGACCATCATGGGGCTTTTGCACCCAAAATTCCGGGAACGCTTTGCCATAAGCCACGGCGCCGGGATGCTCCATAAGGCGTTTACATCCCAGCGTGCCAAGCACGTCGTCATAGAAGGCGAGCGCGCGCTCGAAGTCATTCGTTCCGATTGAGATATGGGATATTACACTGGGATTGTCGTCACTGGGATTGTCGCCGCTCATGTCAAGCCTCGCTGATGCGCTTCGTTTCGCGTCTTTTAGCAAACAACAGGATTAACGCCAAATGAGAGCACAGTCACCGCCCCCCGCATTAGCTAACCTCCAGCGCCGACGCAACGGCCGGCCCAAAACAAAACTGCCGGCACCTCACAATCAGGTACCGGCAGACACCGGCATGTACCGGCATGTACCGGCATGTACCGGCATGTACCGGCAAATAACCTTAGGGCTAATCAGCTCCAAAACGCCACGCCGCGCATAACCGAGTCGCAAAATTTTGCGCCCAGCATCTCGCGTCCACCACCTATTTCGGTGCCAATACCATGATCATCTGGCGGCCTTCAAAGCGCGCGTCGGATTCCACCTTCGCGACTTCTTCGATATCTTCCTTGACCTTGCGCAGAAGCTTAAACCCCAGGTCCGGGTGGGCCATCTCACGGCCGCGAAAGCGCATTGTCACTTTCACCTTGTCGCCTTCGCCAAAGAATTTATGCATGGCGCGCAGCTTTACCTGATAGTCGTGACCATCGATATTGGGGCGCATCTTGATCTCTTTGACTTCGACGATCTTTTGCTTTTTGCGCGCTTCGGCGGCTTTCTTCTGCTCCTGGTACTTATATTTACCATAATCCAGAATCTTGGCGACAGGGGGCTTGGCGTCGGGGGAAATTTCCACCAGATCGACACCTACATCATAGGCGCGCTTTATCGCGTCCTCTATGGCAACAACACCAACATTGTCGCCATTCTCGTCAATCAATCGCACTTCTGAGGCCGTGATCGCATCATTAATGCGGGGACCTTTTTGCTCACGCGGCTGCGGAGCTCTCATTGGGCGGCGTATTTTATATCTCCTTCGGTTCGCCAAAGCGGGAGGCTTATCATCTCCACCGGGCCTGGCGTCTCAGATTAATGTTAACTGACTTGGCGTAGCGGATTTGCCAGTACTGGTGGCGCAACCCTGAATTGGCGCGCCGCAAAGCAAATTTGAGCTTAATCCCGCTCGCCTTAGTATTGCAGATACGCCCTAAACGGCCCGCATGGCAAGGCCAAACACGTAGAACTTGGCTGCAAAGCACAGAAATCGTGAATTTTGGGCGCCAAGTCAAGCAACAGTTACGCTTTAAGGCCGCTCGGGTCAACGCCTGTGGATGGCTTTGCCCCCTGATTTTGCACCATAAATTTTTCCAGCAGGCGGGTGCCGAGTAATTGATCATACACCGCCAGCGTCTGGCGCTTCATCATTTCGTCGGTGAAGTGAGCAATTATATTAGCTCGCGCCCGTTTGCCCATGCGCGCGCGCTCATCGGCGGGCATCTGCAGCGCCTCATCCAGTGCCTGCGCTACCGCACCTGGCGACCCAGGTACCACCAGCCAGCCGGTTCGCTCATCTTTCCCATATTTTGGCGATGAGCGAACAGTTTCAGGCGGGGCGCCAAAATCAGCTGCAATCACCGGACAGCCTGCCGCCTGCGCTTCGGCAGCCGCGCGGCCAAAAGCTTCAGGCGTATCCCCGTCCGAGCCCATAATCGCGACATGAGACAGGGCAAAGGCCGCCGGCATATCGGCGCAATGGCCGACGATGCGAACTTTGTCGCCCAGATTCAGCTGATCTATTTGCGCCTGCAATTCTTCGATGTAGGCACTGCGCCCCTGCGCATCGCCAGCAAGAATAACCACCGCATTTGCCAATGTGGCGGCGCCGTCCGATTGCCGCTCCGGAGCCGTGCTGTCTTTTGAATTGCCGCGCTCTAACAGCTGCGCCAAAGCGCCAATGGTGAATTTGTGTCCTTTCCACTTGGTCATGCGCGCCGCCTGCATAATAACCAGCTCATCGCCGCTCAGACCCCAGGCCTCGCGCAGCTTGGCCAGCCGCTCAGCGCTGATGTTAGCCCGATCAAACCCCGCGATATCGACACCGCGATAAATCACCGTGAGGCGTGCATCTTCCGTGCCATAGCGTTTGCGAATGAGATCGGCGATATAGCGCGAATTAGCAATCACCATATCGCCGCGCGCCATGACCGAATTGTACCAGTTTTTCAGCCGCCCTTTTTCGCTGTAAGCCCCGTGATAGGTGGTCACAAAAGGAATGCCGGTGTGCCGCGCCGCCATCAGCGCCGACCAGGCGGGTGCCCGCGAGCGGGCATGAAGTAGCGCGATATTCTCAGCGCGAACCAATTGGACCAAAGCCTGGGCGTTGGCAATAATCCGGGCCGGATTCTTTGTGGCAGCGCGAAATCTGATCAACTCGCCGCCTGCCGCGCGCAACTGCTCTTCCTGCCGCCCGCCTTCGCTGGCGACCAACATACGCCCGCCCGCCCGGGTCACTGCCGCGCTCATTTCTATTGCGGATAATTCAGCCCCGCCGGTATCCAACTGAGGAACAATCTGCAATATGCTTGGGTGACGTTTCGACAAGGGAGCTTGGTCCGTTCGGTATGGTAATGCGGGGGCCCTGATAGAATTTCAGCCTCGCGTCTGTGCTGCTGCACTGATCCGCCATTTTCAATAACGGG